>JAKSCW010000453.1 GCA_022360375.1 Balneolales bacterium | reverse complement strand
TGGAAGGAAGATCGTTTGAGGCTGGCTCTCCATGCGTTGGCTCGGGAAACGACAAATCGACGTTTGATAATCGGGTACCGACAAACATGATTCGATGCCGCATCTGCGGAACGCCGTAATCGGCTGCGCACAATGTTTCGGAAATGACACGCCTCCACAACAACGCCAATATTCTGTGTATCCCGGGCCGGGAACTGCAAGACAACGAAGAGGAACTGGAAGCCATCATCACCAATTTTTTTGGTACCGAATTTGAAGGGGGGCGCCACGAGCGCCGAATCAATAAGATCGAATCACTAACTCAATCCAACTAGTATTTATGAAATCTTTGCAGGAACAGGATCCAGGCGTCTTTGAGTTGCTCGAAAAAGAAACCGAGCGCCAGAATTATAACCTTGAACTCATCGCTTCCGAGAATTTTGTAAGCCGTGCCGTGTTGCAAGCGAGCGGGAGCGTTTTTACCAATAAGTACGCGGAAGGCTACCCTGGCAAACGATATTACGGTGGTTGTGAATTCAGCGATGTACTGGAAAACATCGCCCGCGACCGGGGCAAAGAGTTATTTGGTGCCGACTGGGTGAACGTGCAGCCCCATTCCGGGGCTACAGCTAATGCCGCGGTGTACCTGGCTTTCATGAAACCCGGCGAAACACTGCTTGGATTTGACCTGGCACATGGCGGTCACTTAACGCACGGTTCCCCGGTGAATTTCTCCGGGATTTTCTTCAAACCGGAATTTTATGGCGTGGAAAAAGAAACCGGTCGTCTGGATTACAACAAAATCCGCGAGAAAGCCAAAGCCGTGAACCCGAAAATGATTTCGATCGGTGCTTCCGCTTATTCCCGCGATTACGATTATGAGGCCTTCCGCAGTATCGCCGACGAAGTGGGTGCGTACCTGTGGATGGATATGGCACACACCGCGGGGTTAATCGCTACCGGACACCTGAATAACCCTCTACCCCATGCACATGTAGTTACCACCACCACCCATAAAACCCTTCGCGGGCCACGGGGCGGTATGATCCTGGTTGGAAAAGACGGTGAAAACACACTGGGTGTTGTTGCGCCAAAGTCAGGCCGTGTAAAAAACTGGAGTGAAGTGCTCGATTCTGCGGTGTTCCCGGGAACCCAGGGCGGCCCGCTGATGCACGTGGTAGCAGCAAAAGCGGTGGCGTATGGAGAGGCCCTCCAACCAGACTTTAAAGAATACCAAACGCAGGTACGAAAAAATGCCAAGGCACTGGCGGCTAAATTCGTGGAACTTGGATACGACATTGTAAGCGGTGGCACCGACAACCACCTGATCCTGATTGACCTACGCAATAAAGGTGTAACCGGAAAGGTGGCGGAAGAAGCCCTGGAGCATTCCGCCATTACCGTAAACAAAAACATGGTTCCTTTCGATACTGAAAGTCCGTTTGTGACTTCGGGCATCCGGATCGGAGCGCCGGCTATGACTACCCGGGGATTGGGAGAACCGGAATTCGAGTACATTGCTGTGCTTATCGATAAAGTAATCCAGGCTCCGGGCAATGAAGACGTTCACCAGAAAGTAGCTGCGGAAGTGCGTGCCCTTTGTGAACGTTTCCCATTGTATGATTTCGTAACCGCGTAAACAGTTTGAGTAGCCAGGAACGTAAAATAATGGGTGCTGAGCCCCCAAAAGCGATAAAACCACCAAATCGTACCGACCAGATGTCTTTCCTTGAACACCTGGAGGAGCTGCGCTGGAGGCTCATTAAAGGCTTTATTGGCATTCTGGTTGGAGTAGTGGTCGCGGCGGTATTTTCAGATTTCGTAATCGATATCGTGTTGCTGGGCCCTACCAAGGCAGATTTCTTTATGTACGATATTATTCGCGTAGACGCTATTGACCTGACCCTCCAGAGTCGCCGGCTGCCGGGGCAGTTTTTTACGTTCTGGGGTATGATTTTCGTGGCCGGCTTTGTGATTGGTTCCCCGGTATTCATTTATCAAATGTGGGCATTCATTGAACCGGCACTGGAAACCAAAGAGAAGTGGAAAACAATTTTAAGTGCGTTTTTTATTACCCTTTTCTTCCTCGCCGGAATTGCATTCGGGTATTTAATTCTGGTTCCTTTTGCTCTTCAGTTCTTTGCAGCATTCAATATTTCAGATTCGGGTATTGTCCGCAACGACTTTGACATCAACCAATATTTCAGCTCCCTGGCAACCTGGGTGGTTTCCTGTGGGTTGGTATTCCAGGTACCCATTATCAGCTATGCCCTTTCTAAAATCGGGATGTTAACTCCACAAATCATGCGCAAGTATCGCCGCCATTCTATTGTTCTGGCGTTAGTATTAGCGGCTTTCTTAACCCCCCCAGACCCGGTATCGCAGGTTCTAATCGCCTGCCCGTTACTGATTCTGTATGAATTCTCAATATGGGTGAGCCATTTTGCTGTTAAAATGCGCGAACGGGAACTGAAAAAGGCCTTTGGTGAAGATATCCCTGAAAACGTTTCCTAACTCAATCGAGCATTTAATCTTGATAAAGCCGTATCTTCATCTTTCGAAAAATAAATCGTGTGCAAAACGGTTTATTCCCTGATACAAAACAGAATTTATACATGTCATCAAGAAACTATTTAGGCTACGCATTTCTTTCAGCTGCACTTCTTATCGGAGTAATGGCCTGTGACTCGTCAGGCAACTCCTTCACACTAGATTACAGCATCGCCGAAGATAACCTGATAAGCATCGAAGGGATAAATCCTGATACCACAGAATCCGGATTTTACATCTATTTTGTGAAGGAAGGCGAAGGGCTTTTCGAACTTACCGCCAGAGACAATATCCTGCTTCATTACACGATCCGTGTTAAAGATGATGACCGCATCATCGAAAGCTCTTATGTAAACGGTAGTACCCAACCCTTCCAATTCTCAGTAGCAGCTGATTTCGGAGAATCAAGAGGAAGTGGCTTTTTAGAAGGAATGATTGGCATGAAAGAAGGAGAACAGCGCGTGCTTATTATCCCCCCGGATGACGACCTGGAAGTAAGCTTTTTTGTTGATACCGTAATTGTGGATTACGAACTCGACTCGATTTTATATTAATCGGAAGTAAGTTGGCGTTAAAGAAGGCTTTTCAAATACTAAAAGGGGCATTCCCCGGTCGCTGCATCTGAAAGGATCGGGAGAAGGGCTTTTCCCAAACCCACGCTAGTCTACAAGCCTTTTAGGAACCCTGGCTTTAATGCTTGTGGTAATTTCGTACGGGATCGTTCCTGCTTTTTTTGCCCACACCTGTGCACTTTGTTTACCCGTACCTAAAAGTGTCACTTCCGTTTCAGGTTCAAATGCTTTCGTTCCAAGATAAATCATCATGTAGTCCATGGTAATAATCCCCACCTGCGGGAAATCCGAACCTTCGATGTTTACTTCCATTTGGTTGGTTAACAACCTGGGTACCCCGGCAGCATACCCGGTTGGAATTGTCCCGATGAACCCATCTTCGGGTGCCTCCCATTTTGCCCCGTAGCTCACCGATTGCCCTTTACTGATCGGTTTTACCTGCATCAGCCAGCTCTTCCACTCCAACACTGGTTCTAAATCATCGATGATCACATCCCCGGCACCATATCCAAATACGCAAACTCCGGGGCGTACCGCATCAAATTGCAGGTCAAGATCCCCGTAATGGAATATGCCGCCTGTGTTTGCTGTATGAGTCAGCAATTCAGATGAAAATTGAGCACGGATGGAATTGAACAGCTCCAGCTGTTCTTCCACTTCTGCGTTTCCGGGATCGTCGGCTTTAAAAAAATGCGTGTATATCCCGGTGCAGGTACCCTTTTCCTGTTTCTGTATTCCATTCAGCACTTCCTGTACCTGGTTTGGCTCAACTCCCAGCCTGCGCATTCCGGTATCGAAGTTAACATGATACTCAGTACCAGGCGCTATTATATCAAAGGTTCTCAGGTCCGAAATAGTCATGGTTAGCGAAAACCTGGGATACAACCCAACGGTCTCTTGCCTGGGTATCTCGAAAACCAGGATGGGATTCTTAATCCCGGCTTCCCGTAAGGCCGCTCCTTCACTTGCCCGGGCTACGCAAAACCAGGCAACGTTGTCAGCAATGGTGTTCGCCACTTCCACCAACCCATGCCCGTACGCATTGTCTTTAATCACTGCCATCTGCAGAACGCCCGGGTTCAAGCGGGATTGAATGGCATGTATGTTATGAAGTAATTTTTTGCGGTGAATGTAGACAGTGGAATTCATTAAAAGAGTTTCTTTCTCCGGTGTTTATTCAGAATAACCTGGGCGGCATTATGCCCTGCCGCACCAAATACGCCTCCTCCCGGGTGGCAGGAAGCGCTCGCCAAATATAAGTTCTTAATCGGGGTTTCATACTTACTCATTTCCGGGATGGGGCGGAACATAAACATCTGGTCGAAACTCATTTCAACATGCATCACATTTCCACGAAGCAATCCATGTTTTCGCTCAATATCCAGTGGCGACTGTATATACCAATCAATGAGCTTTCCTTTCATGTTCGGGGCATAATCAACAACCACATCGTAAATTTTTTGGGCTTCCCGCTCGCGGATATCATCCCAATGCATCCCGTTGGCCAGTTCATACGGGTGCCACTGCGCCCATACAAACATGGTATGTTTACCATCTTTAGCCACATCAGGGTCAATTTTTGAAAAAGTCATTGCCAGTACCGCCGGTTTTTCCGGTGGCCGCTTCTGCAGGTAATCTCCAATCGCATTATTCATGTATTGTACAGATGGTGCCATTAATTGAATACCGTTGTGAATGTGGGGATCACCAGGTGCAGCCGTATATTCCGGGAGTTCTTCCACGGCGCATCGAATCACCATTCCGAAACCATTGCCTACCAGGATATCCCCGACCTTCTTGAACATCGAATCTTCCAAATGTTCCCGGCCAACCAGTTTCATCATGGTGGTTTGAACATGAGCATTCGATACAATGACCGGTGCCCGGTATTCGTGCCCATGTTCCGTCTGAACTCCAATTGCGGTTCCGTTTTCAATCAAAATCCTTGAAACCGGGGCATCCGCGATTACTTGCCCGCCGTGCGCTTCAATCAGGTTCTTCATAGCCTGCGTTAACATCCCGCTCCCCCCGCGTGGATGCTTGGCACCGCTTTCGTGCAGCATCGACTGCCATCCCACAAAATCTCCCGTAGCAGAATGGTCGGGTAACGGCCCGGATTGAGCTGCAAACCAAAGTAATGCGGCTTTCATGTAGGGGTTCTCAAAAGAATCTTCCACCACTTTACCGTAGCTGGACAGAATTTTTTGTAACCCACTCATTTGTTCTCCCGGTTTAAACATCGAACCTTCCTTAATCTGAAGTTTCGCCATTTCCGTGAATATATTTTTGCCCGTAGGCACGCTCATGAATGTCTTCAGCACTCCTTTGTTGATCTTGCCCCAGAACTCTATGAATTCTTTATAGTTCTTTACGTCTTCGGGTGCCACTTTAGATATAGACTCCAACGTCCGGTCTATATCTTTCCAGAAATGAATCACTCCTTTTCCTGCAGGAACCGGATAGCTCATAATCGGATCCATATCGATGTATTCTAACCCGTATTTCTCTAACTCCAGTTCTTCAATAATCCCGGTTTGATGGATCATAATGTGTACAGAAGATCCTACATCCATTCGAAAACCATGGGGGTTTTCAGGACTTTG
>JAKSCW010000361.1 GCA_022360375.1 Balneolales bacterium | reverse complement strand
TCTAAACATTCCGTAGCTTCGTTGTGATAATGCATGGTAGAAATAACCATTGCAGTTACAGCGAAAGACAGAGCGATGACCTTTATATGTTGAAAAACGATTTTCAAGTTTCGTGATGACTTAACCGATAAGCAGGCATAATATAACCGTAATTATTCTAAGTAAAGTTTCATTTTAATATTTATAACAAATCACAATGGCAGAGCTTTTTGAATCGTTTAAAATCTGGTTCCTTGGGTTGGGTGAAAATTACGGTGTGAATCCAATTATTTTTGGAAGCATTTATGTTGGAGCAATACCATTCTTTACAGTATCAATTGCCTGGTTGGTAAGGAATTACCGGAAAAAGAAATCCATTATTTTACCTGCACTTTCTTCGTGTTTCTTTTTTATATCTGCTTATTTGTATTTGATTATTGCAGGCAGAAACGTGCCCATTTGGGTATATGCTGTTGTTGTTGCCATGGTAGTGGGTGGAGGTTACTCTACCATAAAAAAAGTGAAGGGACAGCTTAAAACTCCCGAAACCGAACTAAATGATTGAATTTTTTCAAAGTTTCTGGGAATACATTTTAAAAATCGGTGAAAACCATAATGTAGATCCAAGACTTTTTGCCATACTCTACGTGTTGTCTATTCCTCCATATCTTGGATCTATGGCATGGGTGGTGCGCAACTATCGGAAGAAAAAATCAATCTCCCTTCCATTTGCAAGTACGCTCTTTTTCTTCATAATGCCCTCTCTATACGTGCTTTTTTTTGGCAGAAATGTAGCTTGGTGGGTGTATGTTATTGTTGTTGTATTAGTACTTCAGGGGGCCTATACCGTGCGTAAAAAGGTAAAAACCAAGACCAAGAACCTATAGTCCCGGGTTTAAAGTTCTTCTACATACAATCTTCACACGCTTTATAGATACTTAGTTTGAATAAACTGAAAAGGCTTCGAGCCAATTCGCTTTTGACGATTGGCAGTGGTCGTATTCTTGAACTAATTGAAAGCGGACACACTATGGAAACGACAAAGTACGTATACCGATTTGGAAAACTGACTGATGGCAACAGAACCATGCGTGAGTTAATAGGGGGCAAGGGTGCAAACCTTGCTGAAATGTGTAACATAGGAATTCCTGTTCCTTCAGGATTTACAATTTCCACAGAAGCATGTAGATATACTATAGATAATAATATGGTATGGCCTGAAGATTTGTTTGATCAAATCCTTGAAGGTGTTCACCATCTTGAAAAAGAAACAGGCTCTAAGTTTGGAGATCCGGTAAACCCATTGTTGGTTTCTGTGCGATCAGGGGCAGCTGTTTCCATGCCTGGAATGATGGATACGATTTTAAATTTAGGCATTAATGATAATGTAGTAGAGGCGCTGATTAAAAAAACCGGGAACGAACGGTTTGTTTATGACAGCTACCGCCGCTTTATCGATATGTTTGGCGATGTGGTAATGGGGGTAAGTCATGAACACTTTGAAGAAGCCATCGAGAAGCTGAAGAAAGAAGTAATGGTAACTGCAGACCTGGAGCTCACAGCTGAGCAGCTAAAAGTGCTTACTGACCGGTATAAAGCGATTTATCGTAAGCATACAGGCCATATGTTTCCTGAAGACCCGATTGAACAACTTAAATTTGCTATTAATGCGGTATTCTCATCATGGAATAGTGCAAGAGCTATCAAATATCGCGAAATCAGCCATATTGTAGGTTTAGTTGGAACCGGAGTAAATGTTCAGGCCATGGTATATGGAAACATGGGAGAAAACAGTGCAACGGGTGTTTGTTTCACCAGAAACCCATCCACAGGAGCTCATGAACTATATGGAGAGTATCTGATTAATGCCCAGGGAGAAGATGTAGTTGCAGGTATTCGTACTCCGGAACCCATTTCTGAAATGCGTAAGGAGATGCCAAATGTTTATGACGAGCTGTTCCGGTTGACAAGTAAGCTGGAAGCGCATTATAAAAACATGCAGGATATTGAGTTTACCATTCAGGAAGGAAAATTATATATCCTCCAAACAAGAAATGGTAAGCGTACAGGTAGTGCTGCAGTAAAGATTGCTGTGGATTTAGTGAACCAGGATATCATCACAAAAGAAGATGCAATTGTGAACCTGGTTGACCCTGAGCACATCGAGCAACTTCTTCACCCTCAGTTTAATACAGAGGATATTGTGAAGCGCGATATAGTTGCTCATGGATTGCCTGCTTCTCCGGGTGCAGCAGTTGGCCGTGTTGTATTTACATCCAAGAAGGCAGAACAAGCTGCAGAAAATGGCGAAATGGTAATCCTGGTTCGCATAGAAACAAGCCCCGAAGATGTTGGAGGTATGTCTTCAGCCGAGGGTATTTTAACTTCGCGCGGTGGAATGACCAGCCACGCAGCGGTTGTGGCACGAGGTTGGGGTAAACCATGCGTAGCAGGCTGTAGCGATATAGTGATTAACTACGCCAGCAAAACTTTCACAAATGGGGAAGTTACTGTGAAAGAAGGAGACTGGATTTCTATTGACGGTACCAGAGGTATTGTTATGACCGGGCAGCACGAAATGCACCCACCGATTTTAAGTGAAGAATACGAAACCTTCATGAGATGGGTTGGTAACTTCGAAAGTATGCAGGTTCGCGCGAATGCCGAAACTCCGGAAGATGCTGCACTGTCCCGAAACCTTGGGGCAAACGGGATCGGGCTTGCAAGAACAGAACACATGTTCTTCAAAGATGATCGAATTGTGGCAATGCGACGGATGATTATTTCTGAAACAGAAGAGGAGCGTGCTCATGCGCTTAGTTTTTTACTTCCTTACCAGAAAGATGATTTCAAGGGTATTTTCAAAGAAATGAATGGGCTGCCAGTTACCGTTCGTCTTCTTGACCCTCCTTTGCATGAGTTCCTTCCTCATACCCCTAAAGAAATCACTGATGTTGCTGCTCAGCTTGAAATCAGTGAAGAGCGCCTTATTCGAAAAGTGAATGCGCTGCGGGAATTTAACCCAATGCTAGGCCACCGTGGCTGCCGACTTGGTATCACCCATCCGGAGATTACCGAGATGCAAACCCGCGCAATATTGGAAGCGGCAATTGAGCTTAAATGGGAAGGTATAATAGCAAAACCAGAAATCATGATTCCGTTGGTCGGCTCAGTAAGAGAGTTTGTAAATCAGCGAAGAGTTATTGAGCAAACTGCAGAAACTGTATTTGGTGAACTCAATGACAGAATTGATTTCAAAATCGGTACTATGATTGAAGTACCAAGGGCTGCTCTGGCAGCTAATAAGATTGCCGCTGAAGCTGAGTTTTTCTCTTTTGGTACTAATGATTTGACCCAAATGACACTTGGTTACAGCCGCGATGATGCTTCAAAATTCATCCCTTATTACCTGGACGAAGGCATCTTAAAGGATGATCCTTTCCAAACACTCGATACTGAAGGTGTAGGAGAGTTAGTACATATGGGTACTGAATTAGGTCGTGCTGTGAATGCTGATCTGAAAGTAGGTATTTGCGGTGAACATGGTGGTGATCCCGCAAGTATTGATTTCTGCTACAAGCTAGGTATGAATTATGTGTCCTGTTCTCCTTACAGAGTTCCAATTGCTCACCTTGCAATTGCACAATCTGTAATCAGGAATAGAAGTGTGGAAACGGAATTGATCTAAAATCTAACATTTCTATAACATAGAACCTTTCACTCTTGGTTTTGGTTGTCGATAACTCAATTTTAAAACAGTTATCAATAACACAAAACCGGGTGTGACAGGATGTCTAAATATGAATTCGATAGCATTGTAATTGGTGGGGGAGCTGCGGGGTTAACTGCTTCAGGAATAGCAGCAAATTTAGGTGCCAAAACCATGATGATAGAAGCCCATCTTCTGGGTGGTGACTGTACATGGACAGGGTGCGTGCCGAGTAAAG
>JAKSCW010000237.1 GCA_022360375.1 Balneolales bacterium | reverse complement strand
GTGGTCTTCGGTAACTCAGATGGCTTTAACTCCTCACTTGAAGCCTCTTCGCTGGATGGATCTAATGGTTTTATTGTCAGGGGAGATCAAGAATTTGGCAGGTTTGCGAGATCGATAGCCTCTGGTGATGTTAACGGAGACGGGATTGATGATATCATTGCCGGGACACCTCATGTCGATCTAGAGGGTGATTATATCACCCAAGGAGCCGCATATGTACTATTTGGGAAAAGCACTTCTTTTTCCTCCGTAATTGAAATCAGCGATCTCGGGTTCAGCGCTCCCGGATTCGTACTTGCAGGACAAAGTGGTCGGTCAGATAACACCGGATATGGAGTTGCTTCCGGAGATATAAATGGGGATAGTATCGACGATATCATCGTCTCCGCATCGTATGCCCCAGATTATGGAATGGTTTATGTGGTTTTTGGTCAGACCGACGCCTTTCCCGATACCCTGCAGTTCGAAACCCTGGCTACATCCCCCTCGGCCTCAGGGTTTAGTATTGCCGGCCCTCCCGGGGAACTGACCTATTTTGGTCAGTCACTGGGGGTAGGAGACATCAACGGAGACGGGATTGATGATGTACTTTCAGGTGCCGCTTTTTTTACTCCAACAGGATATTACACCTATGAGTCAGGACAAGCTACCGTAGTATTTGGTCAAACAACCGCCTTCCCGGATACCCTGCACACCTCTGATCTGGATGGATCTGACGGCTTCCATTTTTTTGGAGCCTTTGATTATGAAAGAATGGGTACTTCTATTAGTAGCGGGGATATCAACGGGGATAATTTTAATGACCTCATCGTTGGGGGAAAAGATGATAGTGGGAATTACTACGATGGTTATTACGCGGAAAATGGTAGAGTATACGTAATATTCGGAGGAAATAGTTTCCCTGGCTCCATTGATAGTACGGACATAAATGGCAACAACGGCTTCTTTATTCAAGGAGACAGGGCTTACAATTATTTTGGGATAAGTGTCTCCTCTGCTGACATCGATGGAGATGGTACCGATGATATTATAGCCGGAGCTGAGGACGTAAACAATTATGCTTATGCCGGGGCCGTATATGTTATTTATGGCTTTGATGATACTTCGGTTTCGCAATTTGAGCTTTCTACCCTGGATGGCAGCAATGGATTTATATTGGGTGAGCCTGAAGTAGACTCATACGGAATTCAGTTGGGGTCCGCCGTAACGACCGGTGATATTGATGGAGATTCCCGGGACGAAATTATAATCTCTGCTCCTGATAGAAGTCCCTCCTCAACAAACGATAATGGAGCAGTCTATGTCTTCTTCAATACCATGAACCAGGTTATCGACGGGGACGAAGGCTTCCGGATGCTTTCCGCTCCCACCCATGGCCCGGTGTTCGATGAACTGCTCGACCCTTTCTTTACCCAGGGCTTCACCGGCGCTGACAACACCTCCGATAGCTTTGACGAAAATGTATGGACCTGGGATTCCGGTTCCCAGGCATGGACCGCCCTCACCAACCAGGCCATCGATAACCTCGATGCCGGGCAGGGCTTCCTGTTCTACATCTTTAGCGATGACAGTGCAGACGGCACCCCCGACGGCTTCCCCAAACAGGTTTCAGCCTCACAATTTGGCGGGGACGGTACCTTCAACGACGGCACCATCAACGCGGTTTCCGGGCTAGGGGATGGAGACTTCTTCCTGGCCGGCAACCCTTTCGGCTTCACCATCGACTGGGATTCTTCCGCCGTCTCCAAAACCAACCTCTCTGGTGCTATCTACATCTGGGACGACGCCAATGCACAGTATCAAACCTGGAACGGTACCACCGGTAACATTACAGACGGGAAAATCGCCCCCTTCCAGGGCTTCTTTATCCAGGCTTCGGGAGGAACTGGTAGCCTGAGTATAGGGGAAGGTGCCATCTCCGGTTCGCCCGCGGTATTCCTGAAGCAGGTGCCCGCCGAGCCCAAAATCCTGAAAATCCATGCAGAGGCCGGAGACTTTGAAACCAACGCCTGGCTCAGCTTCCAGCAGGGCGGGGAGCCTGGAAGAGATAATTTCGATGCACTGGCCCTGAAGTCCCTGGCTTCCTCCTGGCTGCGCCTGACCACTGTCACAGACAGCCGGGAGGAGCTCACCATCAACGCCCTGCCGGTGGACCAGGCAGAAGAACTTCGTATTCCACTTCTCATATCTGGGTTATTAGTAGACACTGAAACAGCACACCTCTCTTTTGAAGGCCTGGACGACTTTACCGGCTGGAGCATCGCCATTCATGATCTTGACACTGAACAGGTATATGAACTCAGCGAACCGGCCTCCGTTCACCTCGACATTCAAAAAGTACACGCCGACGGGCCAACGTTGCCTGTACCCATTGTCACAAAAGCAAAAGCAGACAGCCACCGGTTTGAACTGGTCCTTACCCCGGGCACTGCGGTGAACACCGAGCCGGTGAGTGATCTGCCCACAGTCGTAGAACTTCAGCAAAATTACCCCAACCCGTTTAACCCCGCCACCTCTATCGAATACGGAGTGCCCAATGCCGGCCCGGTTACCCTGGAGGTGTTTGACATAATGGGACGCAAAGTAGCCACGCTGGTCAAGAGAGAAACGATGCAGCCCGGACGTTACCAGGTACGCTTTGATGCCTCTCAGCTGGCCTCGGGCATGTACCTGTACCGGCTGGCTGCCGGTACTACCGTGCTCACTAAAAAATTAACCTTAATCAAGTAGCTGTGAGCTATGAGTTGTGAGGTGTGTGCTCACCCTCACAGCTCAAGACTCACTCCTCAAACCTTAAACATTCTG
>JAKSCW010000499.1 GCA_022360375.1 Balneolales bacterium | reverse complement strand
GTCAATTCCTTCACTAAATGACGTGCAAAAATCTCTTCAAACTGGATAGCTGCATTCTCTTTCTGAAGTGCTTCTTTTGTTGCTTCAGATAAAGTGCTTTTATTTAATGAAATAGCTGATTCTATATTCATATTACATCACAATTAGTTTTCCACGGAGTACCCCGGCACGATTTAATGCCTGGAAAATCGAAATGATATCCCTGGGACTTAACCCCAGCGTATTCAACGAAGCCGATAACTGCTGAACCGTGGTTTGAGGCTCTAAAACGATAGTTTGCGCAGGAGATTCGTTAAATGCTGCCTGCGGAATATCCAGTACCGTAGTTTCACCTCCACTAAGCGCCGGAGGCTGACTTATAAGCGGTGTATTTTGCGTTCGAACCTGGATATTTCCATGCGAAATCATCACGTCATCGATAATCACATCTCCACCAGCTACAATGGTTCCTGTGCGTTCGTTGATTACTACTTTTGCGATAGTTTCAACTTCAATTTCCTGCTCCAGGATAATGCTCGTAAAAATGTTCATAGAACCCCGGTCCTGAAAAGCATCCGGCCATTCTACCTCCACCAATCCGGGGTGGTACATCATGGCAAGCTCTTCGTCAAACGTTGAATTGATAATCTCAACAATGCTCCGGGCATTTGCGTAATTCGGTTCGCGAAGCACCAATCCAAGCGGTTCATCCGTGGTCATTTCATATTCCTGGTTACTATCAACCGTGGCCCCACCCGGTATGGTTGCTGTAAGCGTTTGATTTTGACTAACCCGGGCTCCTTGTAATTCTGCGGTTATTCCGCCAACTATTAAAGCTCCTTGTGCCAAAGCAAACACTTCTTCGTTATTGGGATCAAATAATGGGGTTTGAAGCAATACCCCCCCGCTTAAACTACTGGCATCACCTAAAGATGATACCGTAACATCAATTTGACTCCCGGGCGCATGATAAGGGCTCAGGCGTGCGGTTACCATAACTGCGGCAACATTGCGGGTTCTGAGTCTTTCCGGATCAACGGTAATCCCAAAATTTTCCAGCATATTTGCAATCGACTGAACAGTAAATACAGCTCCCCGGCTGCTTGAAGACCGGTCGCCTGTCCGGTCTAAACCTGTTACCAAACCATACCCTATTAACTCTGTGCTTTGTGCATGCTGAATTTCAACTAAATCTGATAGCCGGGACTGGGCATTTGCAGTGACCATTAACGTCGCCCAGATGGTGAAAAAACAGATCAGGAATTGCACTATTTGATTTCTGTTGAACATAATTAGTTAGATGTTTCCCTTAAAAGTACCGCTGCGCCTAACCCGGCAACTACTCCGCCGAATACAATTTTCTTGAATAAGCCCGTTGATTTCTTCCTGTTCTTCAAACCATCCATTTTCTGGTAACTGATATTCGCATTAGCTATGCGATAGGAAAGCACCTGGTTTCTTCCATCTATATCATTCTGGCGAACAGTCCCCGAGATAGCCATCTCGTGGACTTCGCCATTAACCTCAGTTAACCTATTTCCTTCTACCAGTAAATCCCCGGTTTCGGTTACTTCCACTATTTGTACACTTACAAAGCCTTGCAGCAACTGGCGCTGGATAGATTCATTTTGCTGGTCCTGGTCATAATTCACACTAACCCCGGAACCAAACACCGGCTCGAATGGAAGAAAATTCCCTGAAATACTTCCATCGGCCTGACCGCTTGCTCTTGAGTTTACTTTTGTATCAGACGTGGACGAACCGGACAGGTTTTCCTGCAATACAACCGTAATAATATCGCCAACGCGTTTTGCCTTTACATCGCTGTATAATGAGTTTTGCGCCCATGCAGTGTTAGTCGCAAAAGCGACCAACATGCATAAAGCAACCCCCGTATGTATAGTTAGTACGTTCTTAGCCATTGTGCTTCTCCACTCGCTATAATTTTTGTGTGATAATTCTTTCTTGATTCAGGACAAAAGACAGCTATCTCTTCTCCTAATGTGCCGCTTTCCCTGGCTTCACAGGTTAAAGCGATACTTATTCCGCCGTTCGAAAAGCTCATTTCTACATAATCACCGGCTTCTATCAACAAAGGATTACTTACTTCGGTGACTTTAACAGGCTGACCGGCATTAAGGCTTCTCCGCAATGTTTTTCCAACTAACTCATCGATGGTCGAGATATATTTATGCCTGTTTAACTGGATTTCCACCCATCTCATATCGAACGATTCATAGCTCAATACATCCCCGTTTCTCATCTTTGAATTGAGCACCGGAAGCAGCTGAGAAACTTCCAGTTTTACCTGGATTTCGGCTTTCTGAGTTCGGTTAAACTTTATATAACTTACCTCAAAATTGGCATAACGGCCGATTTCTCCGGTTAACTGAACCGATTTTATGTTCTCCGACCCTGCTTCCAACACGCTATTTGGAATCCAGCGCGGGGTAGTAAATATCTGGTATTCATCCTCATTAAATTGCTTCAGGAGTTCCGCCCGAGCCTTTTCCATAAGTACTGATTTAGTAGCCTCTGCCCTGGAGTTTGGATCTCCAAAGACAGAGGCTAATCCTACTACTACTACTATGAAAAATTTAATGGTCATTGATACTGCTTTATCTCTTAATGGAGTTTGTTACCGACATCATGTCTTCGGCAGTTTGAACCATTTTTGAATTGGTTTCATAAGCGCGTTGCGCTTCGATCAGGCGGACCATTTCTGTTACAATGTCCACGTTCGATTGTTCAAGATATCCCTGGCGAACCACCCCGAATCCCTCAGAGCCTGGCTCTCCAAAGAAAGCCAGCCCTGATGATTCTGTTTCTGCATACAGGTTATCCCCTAAAGCTTCCAAACCTCCTGCATTCGAAAACTTTGCCAATTCTATCTGACCTAATTCTACTTCTGTGTTATCCGATAAAAGTGCTGAAACCACTCCGCCCTGGGAAACTTCAATGGCCAATGCGTCTTGTGGAATTTCGATCTGGTTGGCTAGCGGAAGACCGGAATTATTCACCATCAACCCGGTAGAATCTCTCATGAAATTCCCATCCCGTGTATAGGCAATATTGCCATCCGGTAATTCAACCTGGAAAAAACCATCTCCACTAATTGCAATGTCCATAGCGTTACCTGTTTCAGCTACAGAACCCTGGCTAAAATTTCGTATAGTGGCTACTGCTCTTGAACCATGCCCCACCTGCAGTAAGGGAGCATCCCCTGAACTTCGGTTTTGGGAACTCCCCATTCGCGATGAAGCAATGTTCTCATAAAAAAGATCCTGGAAAGCAATAGTGCTTCTTTTAAAACCAGTAGTACCAACATTCGCGAGGTTGTTGGCAATATTATCTACGGATCGTTGCTGGGCACTCATTCCAAGTGCAGCCGTGCTTAGTGCATTAGGCATAATATTCTACTTTGTTATCATTCATTAAATTCTTCCCAACCGAGCAGTTACCTGTCCAAGCATTTCGTCAGTGGTTTTCATTGCTCTTTGTTGTGTTTCGAACATTTGCATTGTTCGCATCATGTTCACCATTTCATTCAATGGCTGAACATTTCCTTTTTAAAAAAAACCTTGCATTACTTTCCCGGTACCTTCATCTGTAAGATCAATCTCATCTTTAACCGAGAAATAAGTACCTCCCTGGCGTTCAAGTACCGCCGGATCATTCACATTTTTGATCTGGAGCTTATCAATGACTTTGTTGTTAATCTTGATGCTTCCATCTTTGGAAATCTCAAGCATCACAGAGCCGCCATCGTTGTTATTGGTTCGGAATAACTCAGACAGGTTTATCGGACCGGATTCACCAAGTACTCCAGCCCCGTTACCATTCACTAAATTTCCGTCTGAATCCATTCGAAAACGGCCATCGCGTGTCAAAAACTTTTGGCCATCTTCTTCCACCATAAAAAACCCATCCCCATTGATTGCAATATCCAGTTCATTGCCGGTGGGTTCTAAAATTCCCTGGGATAAATCAACATGAGATTGAGGAACACTTCTTATTACCTCTTCTCCATTCAATTCATCCCTCATCATATTGTAGAATACTTTGTTTCCTTTGAACCCCGGGGTGTTAATATTTGCCAGGTTATCTGCAGTAACATCCTGGGTCTGGTTTAACACCTGCATAGCTCGCATCTGTATGTAAATCTGATCAAGCATAAATTTTTTGATTAAAAATCAGGTCAAAAATTAAAGTTCTACTTGTGTTCACCGATAACTTTTAGTTACCCGGTTCACAGCGGGGCTTTCAAATTTTGTGCCATTGTAATAGTGAAGGGGTATTGCTCCCGTGCGTCGTTCATCCCATTATTTGCATCAAAATGCCCTTTATTGTCTCTATTCGATAAAAAAACGTCGATTTGAACCACATTTCCCCGGGCAGATTTTTTTCCGGTTCAGCCAAACACGTTCGCAGAAATATTTTCCACAAACGGAAAAAAAGAAATCCCGGCGAAGCACAAATTTCCTTTTTACTCAAACACCGGGTCTTTTTTGATTACTCTGTAATTGTTTCCGGCTATGGTACCGTTTTTGATAATTACCATGCATGGCAGATCAAAATTCAGACCAGGAAAAAACCGAAGAACCCACCGCGAAACGCTTGGAGAAGGCGAGAGAAGAAGGGAATGTAGCCTCCAGCAAGGAAATTTCTTCAGTCGCGGTTTTGGTTACCGCAGTAGGTATGCTGGGTGCAACCGGCGGCATGATTTATGACCGGTTAAGGTACTTGTTTGAAAGCTTTTTCTTCAATTCAGGTATGGGCTTTGAAGATGAAGCCCAGGCGGTGAGTTACCTTGCCACGGCAATGTATTATGGTATGCAAATCCTGCTCCCTTTTTGTGGCATACTGGTGGTAATGATTCTCCTCGTAAATTTTGGCCAAACGAAAGGGATGTTTTCTGTAAAGGCAATGGCCTTTAAACTTGAAAAAATAAACCCTATCAGCGGCATAAAAAAAATCCTTTCTGCCAAGGGGCTCATGGAACTGGCCAAAGGCCTGGCCAAACTGGGCATTGTAGGGTTAATCGGGTACTACTCCATTAAAGATGATGTGGGTTCTTATGCCACCTATTTGATTGCCCCCATTGAGTCGAGCATGAGCGGCATGGGGGAAGATATCTTCGGGTTTGTGATTCGAATTTTTGCCGCTCTTCTGGTTCTCTCCATCATCGATGCAAATTTCCAGCGCTTCCAGCACAAGAAAAGTTTAAGAATGACAAAACAGGAAATTAAGGATGAGTTCAAAAGCATGGAGGGCGATCCAAAGGTAAAAGCTCAGCGAAAAAAATTCGGAATGAACCTGGTTCGGCAAAAAAGAATGGACCATGCCGTACTGGCTTCTGATGTAGTAGTCCGGAACCCTACTCACTATGCGGTGGCGTTAAAATATGACCCTGAAAGAAATAACGCACCCATTGTAATGGTAAAAGGCCAACGGTTGCGCGCACTTCGCATCATTGAACTTGCTGAGCATTATGGCATACCTATTGTAGAAAACAAACCGGTTGCCCGGGCATTATTTGCCACAGCCGAAGAAGATCAATTCATACCAGAAGAGCTTTACAAGGCCGTAGCGGAGATTCTGGCTTATGTATTCAAGCTTAAAAAGAAAGCATAGATGAACATTGGCGGTATAGATATAAAGAAACTTAAAGGAACATTTTTCCAGCCGGATGTCTTAATTTCCTCAAGTATTGTCATGATCCTTTTGATCATGATCATCCCCTTCCCAACGCAACTGATGGATTTTTTCCTTGCGTTAAACATCACCCTCTCTTTAGTGGTTTTACTGGTGGCATTCTATGCATTAAAGCCGCTCCAGTTTGCTGTTTTTCCAGGTATGTTGCTCATACTTACCCTTTTCCGGCTCTCCCTTAATGTTGCCACCACCCGCTTAATATTAAGTGAAGGGAATGCAGGAAGCATTATTGATGCTTTTGGTGGATTCATCGTTCAGGGGAACTATGTAATCGGGATTATCATCTTTTCGGTATTGGTAATCATCAATTTTGTGGTAATTACAAAAGGTGCAACACGTATAGCTGAGGTAGCCGCACGATTTACCCTGGATGCTATGCCCGGTAAACAAATGTCGATTGATGCCGATTTAGCTGCGGGGTTGCTTACCGATGACGAAGCCCGGAAGAAACGAGACGAAATTGCCCGTGAGGCCGATTTCTATGGAGCAATGGATGGTGCCAGTAAGTTTGTTCGCGGGGATGTTATTGCCGGCTTGCTTATCACTTTTATCAATATTATTGGCGGGTTAATTATCGGAACCATGCAGCTACGTATGCCTATCGCCGAAGCTGCGGCAACGTACACTTTAATGACCATCGGGGATGGATTGGTTTCCCAAATCCCGGGCCTGCTTATCTCCACGGCTTCGGGTATGATTGTTTCCCGCGCAGCATCAGAAGGAAATTTAAGTAACGAGCTTACCGATCAGCTTCTTGGGAACCCAAAAACGGTAGTGATTGCTGCGGTATTTGTATTCTTTATGGGAACTCTGCCCGGGTTACCTATTCTTCCGTTCTGGGGAATTGGAGGGTTTCTTCTGTTCATGGCTTTTAAGAATTTCCGATCTGCTCAAAAAGAAGAACAGGCCCAGCTTGAAGCAGAAAAGAGCAATAATAAAATTGCGAAAAAAGAAGATCCTGTTGAGAACTACCTGGTTATGGATACGTTGGAGCTGGAAATAGGCTACAGCCTGATTCCCATGGTAGATAAAAACCAGGGCGGTGATTTGCTGGAAAGAATGACCTCTTTGAGGAAACAATTGGCTGCTGAATTGGGCATTATTATTCCTTCCATCCGGATCAGAGATAATGTTCAGCTAGATGCCAATCATTACACTATTAAGATGCGTGGCATTGTTCAGGGACGGGGAGAACTTTTACCGGGCTACCACCTGGCTCTTCTTCCCGAAGATTTCAAACCCAACATCCAGGGAATTGAAACCAAGGACCCAACTTTCGGGATGGATGCAATCTGGGTAAGCGGAAGAAATAAGAACGAAGCGGAAAAATATGGCCTGGCCGTGATTGAAGCGGGCGCGGTTATCACCACTCATTTGATGGAAGTGCTGAAGAAAAACGCGCATAAACTCATCGACCGGCAAATGGTTCAGAAACTTGTGGAGAATGTGAAAGAGCAGTCCCCGGCGTTAATCGAAGAATTAGTACCGGATGGGTTGAAGATTGGTGAAATACAGAAAGTGTTGAAGCGATTGCTTAAAGAACGAGTCCCGATCAAAGATTTGGTTACCATCCTGGAAACATTGGCCGATTATTGTTTACAGACCAAAAACACCGATGTGTTGAACGAATATTGCCGCGCCGCATTATCGGAAACCATCACACGTCAATTCGCAACCCCTGACAATGAAATTGTTGTGGTAATGCTGGCTCCGCCACTCGAATCTCACCTGATTTCCCAGGCTCAGCAGGGAACGTTAAACAGCAACACACTAGGATTAACTCCTGATACCGTGGAGCAGCTATACCAAAACGCCTCAGCCACATTTACCAATATGGTGAAGAAAGGCTTTGACCCGATTTTACTTACTTCCCCCATTTTGAGATTTACTCTTTACGAGTTTTTGGCACCAATTTTGCCAGATATAAATGTGTTGTCGTACAATGATATTAGCCAGGACATACAGTTCAAAACATTCGACAGGCTAAGTCTTGAACCGGCACAAAAAACTCAACAGCTGAACGAACCAAAACCAACAACACCGGCTTTGGAAGAAGCGACCGAAGAAACTGAATTAGCATGATACTGAAGAATATTTTTGGCAAAACCATAGAAGCAGCACGGAAAACTGCGCAGCAGATGTATGGGGATGACATTCTTATTCTGGAAGCCACTGCCCCTACGAAAAAGGGTAAGCAAGCCAGAATCACCGTATTTGCTGATTCTGATTCTTCTTCGAAAACAATGCTTCCACCTAAAGCCTCAGCCTTTTCCGAAGCCATGAAAGACCAAGAAAACGGAGTATTTTTTGAACGCAGCCTTGCAACAGCCAACCCATCAGAAACTGCTGGAAGCTCGAAGCTTAAATCGTTGCGCAAGTTTGCAAAGGATCAAATTATGGCGGAAAAGGAACGAAAATCCTTCCCTGATTCTTCAGCACCTTCCACCGGGGATGAACAGAACTTGCCCCATAATTCGGGGGAAGAGGAAAATACTTCCAATGGTTTTTACAACCGCTCTTATTCCCGTCCTCAATCTCACCCATCTTTTCCGAATGATGAGACTACGGATGAACAGGAATTGAGAACGGTAGTCCCCAAAAAGGAAAAAAAATTCATTACCCATTTTAAAGAAACCAAACCGGCTGAAGATCATGAGGAAACTATTCCTGCCGTTCCAGGTAACCGGCAAGACAAACGGGAACTTACTGCCCTGCACAAACGATTCGACAGGCTTGAATCCCTCCTTGACTCGGCGCTGATCAGTGCAAACCTTGACTATGCCTCTCACCCGGTATTTCAGCAATTGGTACAAACAGGAATTAATACCAGTGTGGTCGCCCGGTGGTTCAGCGACATCATCAAAGAAGGTGTGGATCCATTTGACCAGGGTGAGCTCTTTATGGCAAAAATTGCCGGTTTAATTCGTGATGCCATTGGTAAAGTATCCACCCGGGAACCCCAGAAATTTATGCTATTTGCCGGTCCTTCCGGTTCCGGAAAAACAAGTATGATTATGAAGCTGTGCAG
>JAKSCW010000276.1 GCA_022360375.1 Balneolales bacterium | reverse complement strand
CCAAACCATAAGTAGCTATTACAGAAAAACAAAAAACAGTAAGAACAAGCCAGGTTTCCGGAGCTCTGAATTTGTCGAAAAAGGGGATAACATCGAATGCAAATTTGTTAAATAGAAAGAAATTACCGCCCCACGAAAAAAGAATGGCGAGTATTCCAGTTCCAAGAAAAACATAGAGTACTTTTTCACGAACCTTAAACAGTGCTATTACAAAAAATACGAATCCAATTATTCCAAAATAGTGAGGTCCACTTGTAAACGTTTTAGGCCCCCAATACGTTGGGGATGCACCTCCAAACAGATCAGGGATAATTAATGTCAATGTTTCGGAAATACCCTGAGACCAGCCAAATGCGTAGCTTAAATCCATGGTGTTAGTTCCCTTAATGTCCGACCCGCCACGAATACTGTATTGAGCATACTCCTGAAGAGCAAGGAATTTTTCCGTAGTTCCCATAATTCCCACAATAGTTGCAAAAATCAGAAGTACGCTGAGTAATGCCCATCTTTTTGACATTTTATTCTTGATGAGCTCCCAGGAATCGAACAGCCAAAGGAAACCAAGCAGGTAAAAGAAATAATAAGTGATTTGAGGATGTCCGGCCCGTACCTCCAAAGCCAGTGAGATCGTAAGTAATGTAAGCCCAAGTATCTTCTTGTCTTTTTTGAACATCAACCAATAACCAGCAAACATCCATGGAATAAAACTAAGGGCATGAAATTTGGAGGTATGTCCGGCAATAATGATAATTGCAAAATAGGAGGTGAGACCGAAAAGGACGCTTCCAAAACAGGAACTAATGGTTCTGAAACCCATTACAGAAAGAAGCAGATACATACCTCCAAATAGTACCCAGTAATATGCTGCTGGATATATCTTGCGCAATTTCCCGATTAGAGAATCCAAATGACGAGTCGCTTTCTCAACCCGGATTACATAAGAAGGCATCCCGCCATACATATTTGTAGCCCAGAGTGCATTTTCGTCGTACTTTTCCTGGTAATCATATACTGATTCAACAGCCGCTCTGTATTGAGTAATATCGTGCCTCTGTAATTCTTTTCCTCCCAGCGTACTTTCAAAAAACAAGATAAGAGGGAGCACAAAAAGGATAGACAGAGCAATTATATGTTGTCTGGATTTGGGTAGTTTGTAGAAAAAATCGGTCATAGATCGAATTATGATGAGAGAATCATTCTATTACTTTAGGGACGCGGAAATAATCGGAGTCTGCATCTGGGGCATTTTTTAATGCATCCTGGTGGGGAAGAGGTTCCTTGGCAATATCTTTTCTAAGTCGGCTGTCAAGTTCAATAACGTGCTCTAATGGTTCTACATTATCAGTTTCCAGTTCATTTAGTTGCTCCATGTAGTCGAGTATTTGATTCATATCGGTGGCAATGCGTTGAATCTCTTCTTCGGAAAGCCTCAATCTGGCTAAATCTGCAACGTAGCGCACGTCTTTTTCTGAAACGGACATAATGTTAATTTTAATGAACAGACAAAGATAGTAAAGAATTCTGGAAAGCGTGTTCGAATTTCCACAGGAAAATAACTGCAAGGTCTTTCAATTAATTTTTTACGTTTTTTGTAATATTGCCTTACATCGAATAATATGGAGTATGATCAAGAAGACGGTAACAATAGTTAATAAATCTGGTTTACATGCGCGCCCTTCAGCTGCATTAGTGAAGTTGGCAAGCAGTTTCAAATCCGATTTTTATATACATATGTACGGATACAGAGTGAATGGTAAAAGTATTTTGGGGGTAATGACATTAGCGGCAGAAGAGGGGGCTGAGTTACTATTTGAAGTTTCAGGACCTGATGAAAAAGAAGCTATGGTTGCTATAACCGAGCTTGTGGAAAACAAATTTGGTAGCGAAGATGAATAATGCCAGTTATGAATAATGAACTGAGTACACAGTTAACAGTAAAAGGTTTAACTGGAAGTGACGGTATAGCCATTGGCTCAGTGCTGGTAGTAAATGAAAAGAAGAAAGTTGTTCAACCTACTAAAATCAGATCAACTGAAATAAGGCTCCATCTTGAAAGATTCGCTAAGGCAAAAGAAAGAGCTGTACAGGAGTTGGATGCCATTTTGCAAAATTTGGACTCCTCTTCAGCAGAAATTATTGAAGCCCAAAAGCATATTATCTCAGATGAAGAGATTGTTCGCCGGGTTAACCACTTAATTGAAATTCAGTCTTTTAGCGTTGATTTTGCGATTTATGATACATTTTCAGGATTTATAGAACGCCTTAAAGAAAGTGGTTCAGAGCTTTTTCAGCAACGGATTATCGATTTAGAAAACCTTCGTGATCGATTGATTGCTCTTTCCTGCGAAAATGAAAACCAGATTAACGTGGAAAAAGGGGCGATTTTAATCGCAAAAGAGATCAGTCCAACTGATTTGGTAAGCTATCATGAAAAAGGTGTAACGGGCTTAGTGCTAGACAAAGGGGGCATTACTTCACACGCTGCAATTATCGCACAATCATTAAACCTTCCGTGTATTGTAAGTGCAAAACGGGCAGTTAAGTCTTCATTAAATACAAAAAAGGCGATTCTGAATGCAACCGAAGGAAGGTTAATCCTAAATCCGGATAAAGAGACTCTGGCTGAATTCAAAAACAGAATTAAAGAAGCAAATAAACAACAAAGGGCCACTTTACGAACGAGTGATCGGTCGGAGACTAAGGATGGAAAGCCATTTACTTTAAGTGCGAATATGGAGTTCGTGCAAGAAATTCCGTTTGTAAAGAAAAGCAAAGCGAAAGGAATAGGTTTGCTTCGAACAGAAGCATTGCTCTATGGGGGTATTGAAAACAGGAAAGAGGAAAAGCAAGACCAGTTTTATAATATCATCCTTCATAAGACCAAAGGACCTGTAACCATTCGTTTATTTGATGTGGGTGGCGACAAGTTAAGCGTTGTTGCAAAAGAAGAAGACAATCCGTTTTTGGGCTGGCGTGGAATCCGAATGTTACTTGACGAAAAAGAAATTCTGCACACGCAGCTACGTTCTGTGTTGAAAGTTTCAGGGAAATATCCAGGCAGGGTTAGAATTTTGGTTCCCATGGTAAGCTCTGTTGAAGAAATAAGACAGGTAAAATCGGAGATGGAATTTGTTGAACGGCAGCTTTTGGAAGAGGGTGTTCCCACGGATACAAAAATCAAGATCGGAGTGATGGTAGAAGTACCAAGCGTGGCTATGCTGGCAAAGCATTTTGCGAAAGAAGTAGATTTTTTTAGCGTAGGTACTAACGATCTTACCCAATATACGCTTGCTGTGGATCGTGGTAATGAACGAATTAGCTCATTGTATCAGCATTATCATCCTTCGGTATGGCAGTTAATTAAAGTTACTCACGAAGCTGCACTTGAACAGGGAATTGAAATGAGTGTGTGTGGAGAATTAGCAGGTGACCTGGT
>JAKSCW010000341.1 GCA_022360375.1 Balneolales bacterium | reverse complement strand
TTCGGTAAGCAGAAGCGCAATTCCGAGGGCAAGAATAGTCATAAGCAACGCCTCTCCCCAAAACTGGTACATCACGTGTTTTCTTTCTGCTCCAATGGTTTTACGAACGCCAATTTCCTTTGCTCTGGAACCGGACCTGCTTATCGAAAGTGTTATGAAATTTATACATGCTATTAAGAGCACGAGCAGTGCTATCCCGGATAATATATAGAGGTAGGTTGGATCGGAAACACTTGCTATGCCTACTGGGATATCCGGGTTCAGATGGATGTTAGTAAGTGGTTGCAAGTCAATGGTATATTGGCTTTGGTTCCACTCTTCCTCTCCCAACAGTTGTTTGGCCAAAGGAGTTAGTTTAGCTCTTGTTTCATTGCCATTGGCGCCCTCCACTAATTGGACATATGTTTCAGGTGCAACGGAATACCAACCGTTAAAAGCCCGCGGCGAAAAAAGATGGGTAGCATTTTGAAAAGGAATAAGCAACTGATACTGAATACTGGAATTACCAGGTGCTTCTTCGATAATTCCTGTTACAGTAAATGGTTGGAAATCACTGCCTACTTTAATCCAAAGTGTTTTTTGAAGTACATCTTCAGTGCCAAAGAAACGTTTTGCAGATGCCGGAGTTAGCACTACCGTAGAAGGCTGTGCAAACACCGAAGACGGATCACCTTTCAGCAATTCAAAATCGAACATCTCAAAGAATTCAGGATCCACCAACTGGATAGGTTCTGAAAAGCTTTCAGTTTGATTATCGCCACGAACCAAATCGGTATATATGTATCTCCGTGCTACCAGCTCTGTTTCAGGAATGTGTTCCTCAAACAGGTTTTTAAATCTTATGGGAGTGGTGGAATTCCAATAGATATCACCGTCACCATAATCTTCAAGCACCCAGGCCCGGTAAATGCGGTCTGAATTCTCATGGAAACGGTCGTAACTGAATTCGTTATTAAGGTAAAGAAGAATTAGCAGGCAGCACGTAACCCCGATTGATAATCCGAAGATATTTACGAAGGAATACGTTTTGTTTTTGAGTAAGCTTCTAAATGCGATTTTGAGATAATTTTTAAGCATAATTACTCCGTTTTAAGACTGTCAACCGGGTTTGCAGTTGCGGCCTTGGTTGCATAAAAACTGGTGGTGAACAGAGTTAAGATTAGCAGCACTACTCCGGATATAATTAAGTAACCTCCGCTTAAATCTATTCTGAACGCAAAGTTGTTCAACCAGGTGCTCATGAATAACCAGGCAAGGGGACTTGCGATTAAAAAACCGATCCCAACCAGTTTTAAAAACCCAATACTTAAAAGCTGCACGATACTGAATACATTGGCTCCCAATACTTTTCGAATGCCAATTTCTTTCGATTTCTTAATTACAATTAAAGAAGTGAGAGCGAAAAGCCCCAGGCAGGAAATAATGATGATAAGGAGAGTAAAGATTCCTGAAACACGAGCTAAGCGGTCTTGATTTTGATAAAGCATTTCAAAATTCTCATCAATGAAAAAGTAGCTCATCTCCCGGGTAGGGAAGTATGTTGACCATGTATCCTGGATCTGGCTTAACATCGAAGCGATATCGGGAGAACTGATTTTTACGCTTACTACATTATGGGTTAGATTTTCAGGAGATCGGTAAAAATGCACGATAGGTTCAACCTCATTTACCAGGGAGGCATAGTTATAGTTATCTACCACTCCAATAACACGCACAAATTCTTCGCGACCAACCTGGATTTGCTTTTCCAGGCCTTCATTCCAACCAAAATCTTTACGAGCAGCCTCGTTTATGATCACATATTCATATTGTACCGAATCAGCAGTATTTGCAAAGTTACTACCCTCCCGGAACTGAACATTATAGGTGTCGAAGAATTGATGATCGATATAAGTGAAACGAACACGGGCCCTGTCTTCGTCCCAGCCCTCAGGCCGGGCAAACATGAAGGAATTTCGCCATTGCCCGGGTACACCTACCGATGAACTTATAGCATTCACTCCTGCAATTTGAGTGAGTTCATTTCTGAAAGTAGCAATACGTGTAACCGCTGCTTCCGAATCGGTGAAATCACGTGGATTGGTTTCGATAGCTACAATTCCCGTCCGGTCAAAACCCGGATCTGTGGTTTTCATATGTTGAAGCTGGCTCCATACTACCATAGTTCCAAAAAGAATAAAGGTGGTAATGCCAAACTGGGTACTTACCAGCACTTTTCTGAATGTGAACCCTTTTTTTGCGTCATCTAATGCACCTTTCAGGATATGCGACGGGTTAAATTTTGAAAGAAGAATGGCCGGAATTAAACCAGCAATTACCCCGATAAAAGCCGTCGAAACGACCAATGCGGCAAGAAATGTAAATGAGATTCCCCACAACGAATCAAGTTCAAGGTTTATGAATTGATTGAAGAATGGCAGAGATACTTCAACCAGAATGATGCTTGTAAGAAAGGCAAAGAAACTTATGGCGATGGACTCCCCCAGAAATTGTTTGATCAATTGCCCCCTGGAAGCTCCCAGCGATTTTCGTACTCCTACTTCCTTTCCTCTTTCAATAGAACGGGCAGTAGCAAGGTTTACAAAATTAATGATCGCGATTGCAATAATAGCTAAAGCAATCCCAATCAGGATATATACAACCTGGTTGCTGTTTGTGTTGTAATTATGGATCTCAGGTAGGGCAAGCAACCTGAAGTTGGTCCTTTGATTTTCTTCCTCGTCCCAGATTTTGGTAATCAGATCCGGGAACTGGCTCTGAATCAACTCAGGGGAAGCATTTTCGCCCAAAAGGACATACATGTCCAGGAACGATCCGCCCCAGGAACTTTCATAACTGGCATATTCAGGATCACTTTCAAGCTGTACAACAATTTGTGGCTGCAGGGTGGAATTAACAGGGATGTCATCCATTACCCCGGTAACTATGTAATCTGTCTCAAAACCGATAGAAATGACTTTACCAATTGGGTTCTCGCCGGGGAAAAATCTTGAAGCAATTTCTTTCGAAACAACAACCGAACTCAGATTTTCAAAGGGTTTGGATGAATTTCCATACAACCATGGAAAAGAGAACATTTCGAAGAATTCCTGGTCGGTATAGGTTACTTGTTCTTCAAATGCATATTCATCAACCTCAACCCACACAGTTCCAGCCCAGAAACGTGCTGCTTTTTCAATACCAGGGTATGTATCTGTTAATTCAGCCTTTAACGGAGACCAAAGATCCATTGCATCCTGGATTCCATTGGGAGTAATTCGTTGTTTATATACCTGGTGAATCCTATCTGAATTTTCATGAAATTGATCATAAGTCAATTCATTAATAGAGAACAAGGCAATCAGCAGCATGGAGGCAATGCCTAAACTCAATCCAAAAATATTAATGAATGAATATCCGGGATGTTTGAGAAGGGTTCGTAAAGCAATTTTGATGTAGTTTTTTAGCATAATTACTCCGTTTTAAGGCTATCTACCGGGTTGGCAGTTGCAGCTTTTATGGCTTGAAAGCTGATGGTGAACATAGCTATGGTAAATGCGATGATTCCTCCGGCTACAAAAATGAGTGGATTCAACCCGATGCGATAGGCAAAACCATCCAGCCAGGATCCCATACCAAACCAAACAATAGGAGCGGCTAGCAGAAACGCGAACAAAACTAATTTGGCAAAATCCATTGAAAGCAGAGTAACAAGTTGGCTGAGGGATGCCCCCAATACTTTCCGAATTCCAATTTCCTTGATGCGCTGCTGGGCAGTGAAGGAGGAGAGACCAAATAAACCCAGAACCGCAATAATTATGGCCAGGATTGCAAAATAAGTAAAGGTTTCCCCAAGAGTACGTTCGGCATTGTATTGATCTGCAAAGAAATCTTCTACCAGGGAGTATGAAAATGGAAAAGTAGGCAGGTAACTGGCCCATTGTTCCTCTACAAAGGCAAGAGCTTCTTCCTGGTAGGAATCAGCAAAGCGAACGGCGATGTTGTAATTTCGATCCCGGGTAATCATGAACACCATTGGAGCGATGCTTTGATGCAGGGATTCGAAATGGAAGTCTTCAACTACCCCGATAACATACCCCTGACGATTTCCATAATTGAATTTATTACCAACAATGTTCTCCGGGTTTTCGAATCCAAGCCTTTGAACAGCAATTTCATTTAGAATGAATGCCTCGGAAGAATCGCTGGCCAGTTCAACATCAAAGTTGCGGCCACTTACCATATCAATTTGGAATAAATCAAGGTAATTGTGGCTCACGTGTATATCTGCAATACGGAAATTAACCTGTTCAAATTCTCCATTTCGTTCGATTGAACCTCCCTGGGAGTCGAGCAGCCGGCCGGAAGGAACCCTGCTTTGCATCGAAACATCAAGAATCCCAGGTTGCTGAAGTAAGCGCTCTTTCAAGGGTACATAGTTTGCCGCTACTTCTGGCTCTGCTGAAATAACCGCAACATTTTCTTTGTTGAAACCCAGCTCTTTTGATTGGATGAATTCCAGTTGGTTATACACAATTCCCACACTTACAATTAATCCAATAGAGATTGTAAACTGTACAACCACCAACGCCGAGCGAAATACCTGGTGAGAGTTCTTCGCTTTGAAAGAACCCTTTAAGACAGTAGCTGGTTGAAAACTGGAAAGTACCATAGCAGGATAACTGCCAGCTACAAATCCAATTACCAGTACAATTCCAACCAGTACAAGAACCCAGTTGAAATTGCTGAATACATTAAAAGCGAGTTCCTTATTAATGAACCCGTTAAAATAAGGTAACGTCAGTTCAACCAGTAAAACGGCTAACAATAAGCTGATGAAGGCGATAATAAACGATTCTCCTATAAATTGTCGAACTAAAGAAGTACGATATGCCCCCATTACTTTTCTAAGCC
>JAKSCW010000451.1 GCA_022360375.1 Balneolales bacterium | reverse complement strand
TGGCTCCGTTTTCTTCCTTAATACAGGATCGCTATAAGTTACAATTGGTAAGATCGCCATCGTAATTGTTATTCGTAGTTTTCTTCCAAATACTTCTGTAAGATAAGAGCTGCTGCAATTCTATCCACACGATCTTTTTGTTGCCTTTTTTTCTTTGGCAAACCAGCATGTATCAATACGTCTCTGGCTTTATTTGAAGTATATCGTTCGTCTACTTTTATGATAGGAATCTGTGGAAAATTTTTCTTCAAACGATTGATAAATTCCTGAACCATTTGAGTTGCCGGCCCTTCTTCCCCCTCTGTGTTTAAAGGCCATCCAATGATGAATGCATCTACCGGAGCTTGTGATGCAATTTTCTGTAATTCTTTGATGATGAGTTCAGGAGGAAATGTTCCTACAGGAGATGAGATTGTTTTGAGCAGGTCCGTCTGGGCGATACCGATGCGCTTTTTGCCGACATCAATACCCACCAGACGAGAATATTCCTGCAAATTTGCGCCTATTTTACTTCCTCTAAAGGTTGGCGTAAGAATGATTTAAGTAATTTACTTGGCTTGAAGTGCGTTTTACGGTGTGCTGGAACGTAAATAACTTCATTTGTTTTTGGGTTTCTGGCTTTCGGCTTTGCCTTAGTTTCCTTTACCTCGAAAACACCAAAATCACGTATCTCGATACGGCATTCAGTATTTGCAGACATCATAATTTCGCGTACTGCGACAATCACTGAGTCCACCCAAGGTTCTACTTTAATCATTGGTTCACCATTAGCTTCTGCAACACGGCGAACGATGTCACGCTTCGTGTATGTCATCATATATCTAGTCCGTTAAGTGTTAGATGCCTCTATTTTGGGCATGGATTTAGTCCTTCCGTATATTTTTCTTTATTTCCTAAAGCTCATGTCTGTAGCTCAATCACCACAAGATAAATATACTTAATGCGTAAAGCTACAAAAAAAAGAGGATAAGAACACTACTCATATCTAATTACTGTCTTGACTCCTTCCACTTTTTCTAAGCGTTTCATAATTTTGAATAAGTGATCAAGTCCATCTACATAAAGGGTAATAATACCTTCAAACATACCCTCGTCGCTGGTAACATTTATGCTCTTCATATTTGTCGACATCGATTTAGACAAAATATCAGTGATATCGTTAATCATGCCCACCCGGTCTTCACCAATTACCCGAACCGCCCCTAAAAATTTGTTTCCAATATTCTTTGCCCATTGCACATCTACAATACGTTCGCTTTCAGTTTTAAGTAAATGTTGAGCATTATTGCACAGAGTTCTATGCACTTTCACATCTCCATTCCTGCTTATAAAACCGATTACATTGTCTCCCGGAATTGGGTTGCAGCAATTGGCATAGGTGTATCTGACATTACCAAGTTCTCCGTCCAGCACTAAGGCATTTCCATCACCAAATGAGCGAGCTGTATTGATATAGTGCTCTTGGATTTCTTCTTCCGTTTTGGTGGCCGATTCACTTTGTTCTCCTTCAAGGCGGCCCATACTCTTGAACTTCTTAACCTCTTTGAAAACAGCATTAACATCTATTGAACCAATACCAAGCTCATAAAACATGCCCTGCGTGGTTTCGAATTTCAATTTTTTGGCAATTTTTGTAAGCTCTTGATCACTAATTTCAATTTTTCCACGGTCTGCTCTCTTCTGCCAGATTTCACGTCCTTTTTCGGCTACCAAGCGCTGCTTTTGTTTAATGAATTGCCGAATCCTGGATTTAGCTTTATGAGTTACCACATCATCAATCCAATCAGGATTGAGGTTAATTTTGTTTCCCGTGATTATCTCAACCTGATCTCCATTTCTTAATTTTTGCCGTAATGGAGCCATCTTTCCATTCACTTTTGACGCCATTGCCCTTTCACCAATTTCGCTATGTATTTCGAAAGCAAAATCTATAGGTGTAGCACCATGGGGTAACGTTTTCAATTCACCTTGCGGGGTAAATACATAAATCTCATGCTGGTACAGATTCAATTGAAAATCTTTTACAAAATCAGCAGTGGAATCCGGACGGGGATTATCTAACACATCTCTTACCCAACTCACAAACTTGTCTAAGGTTTCAGAACCGGTTTGTTCTCCTTCTTTATACTTCCAATGCGCCGCCAGCCCCTTTTCGGCAATACTATCCATTCTTCGTGTTCTAATTTGAACCTCAACCTTTTTACCCCGGTTAGTAATAACCGTAGTATGAAGTGATTGATATCCATTCGCTTTGGGCACAGAGATAAAATCCCGGAAACGTTCGGGAATGGGAGTATACCAATCAGTAATAATGGAGTATACTCTCCAGCAATCTTCTTTTGTATGTGGATCTTCAAGAATAATTCGAACAGCAAATAAATCGTAGATTTCCTCGAATGGCTTTTGCTGGCGCTGCATTTTCCGGTAAATCGAATAAATATGTTTTGGCCTGCCTTTTATTTCGAAGTTGAATTCCTGATCTCGCAACTGCCGTCCTATTGGCATCATAAACTCATCAATAAAAACTTCGCGGGCTTCTCTTTTCTCCCGAAGTTTTCTTGCAATGAATTTAAACGAAGTAGGGTCAATAGTTTTAAAGCATAAATCTTCTAATTCATTTTTGATACCGAACAAACCAAACCGATGAGCCAAAGGAGCATATAGTGTCATAGTTTCAGATGCAATCTGAATTTGCTTCTCACGCCGCAGATGCTGGATAGTTCGCATGTTATGCAATCGATCCGCAAACTTAATCAGAATCACCCTTATATCTTCCGCCATGGAAAGCAATAACTTCATAAATGCTTCGGCCTGCTTGCTATCACGGCTTTTAAATACACCTGCAATCTTTGTTACGCCGTCGATAATTACTCCCACTTCTTCTCCAAACCAAAAATTGATGTCCTCTAATGTCACATCGGTATCTTCTACTGTATCATGCAAAAGCGCCGCTATTACCGATATATCATCAATATTGATCTCCTGGGCTACAATTTTTGCCACTTCAACGGGATGGTAATAATAAGGCTCACCAGAGGCTCTTTTCAGACCTTTATGAGAAAGATAACACAGCTTAAATGCTTTCGTGACAAGTACTTCATCAACAGTATCCATATTATCACGGCAAATTTTCAGCAACTGCCTCAAATCCTGCCGTTGAGCTTTCTCTAACTTGTAGCCGTCGAGATTATATTTTTCTATGATCCCTGTATTTTCCATTAAATCTGCTTGACCTTTACTTTAGGCACCTAAAACGTATAAAACAAACTTTTATCTTATACTTTTTTCAGGAATGTATTGAGAATTTTCTGCTGAAGAATAATTTATTTGAATAGATTGAGTTAGATGCAGATTAAATCGTATATTTGCGTCCTTTCAAATCTGCACCACTTCAGAGTTGAAATTTGTTCATAAGATTGCCGCGGTGGTGGAATTGGTAGACACGTCAGACTTAAAATCTGATGGCTCATTTAATGGCCGTGCCGGTTCGAGTCCGGCCCGCGGTACAAACCTGTACATGAAATATGTACGGGTTTTTTTATTTATAATTAGGAGTGAAGCTCGTAAACTCTTAGCCAGATAAACTTATTGCATTTATAAATGAAGGTTAACTTATTTTTAATGCCAAACAATTTTGTTTAATATTTAAGGGTTGTATCATAAGCTAGTTTAGGGAAGAAAGACCTTCGATCTTATATTTTATGGAAAGCAAAACAAGAAAAACGGTGATGATTGTTGAAGACGATCTCATCTTAAATTTACTTTATGAAAGCTACCTTGAAAAGCTTGGTTATGACGCTGAAGGTGAATTAGTTTACGGGAAAACAGCTATTGAAGTAGCCAAGAGAATTAGCCCTGACTTAATTCTTATGGATATTTCGTTAGAAGGTGACATGGATGGTATTGATGCGATGAAGGAAATTCGGAGCTTTTCTGATGTTCCTGTTATCTACATCACCGGAAATTCTGATCCTTACCATGTTCAACGTGCAAAAGAAACGAAATACCTTGATTACCTGGTAAAACCAATCGAGTTTCGAGACATAAAAGAATCTCTTGAAAAAAATTTCGACCATATTTAAGCACTTTTCGCGTTTCTTTACTTACTTCAATTTTTACTTTTTTTGAATAAAAGTATTAACTCAATCACTTAATTTTTTATTCAACAAGGCTTTTTAAGTGTTTAAGAATAAAATTTTCAGATGGATATTGTTGGCTTTGGGCCTTTTTGCGATCATTGCATTAACTGTGATGAACGTTTTTTCTTTATATGACATCCGGGACCGGATGACAGAAGGTGAAGAAGAGAGACAGTTTCAACTGGCTGAAGAGCTTGTGAGAGATGTTCGGCAGCAGATTTATACTCCTTTCAGTGGTTTACGCGAAATAGAACTTGAACCAGTCGAATATTTCATAAACTCATCAGGTCAATTCCCTCCTCAACTTAAGGAAGGAATTATCAATGCCTCAAAAAATCCATTATTTGATGGAATCTATTTTACCCCCGAGTCTATTGACCCGTGCCAAGAAGGTGCAAGCATATATGGTTTTAACTATTCCAATAATGAACTTGAGCTAACCAGTGAATATCCATCAATTCTTTGTGATGGATTAGTATTGGCCCGCACTAAAGCCAGAATTGAACTAAATAGCTTCAATTATCGCTGGAATAATAATGTAGAATTTGATGCTCATCGTACCATGAACATTGGGTTCATTAACCTCGAAGAAAATCGGGTTATTGGATATCTCACTATTACTTTGAACAAAGATCAGATAGTAAATGGATTGATTAGCCCATTAATGAACGAATACTTTAGTGCTGATACGGCTGGTGGTACTGTACTATGGTTACATGACTGGTTAAATAATGAAGTTCTTGCTACCAATAATAATGCCATAGAATATGACATCGACCTGGTAGATCAAAGAAGAGTCCGGTTTGGGACCAGTATGTTTTCTGAATGGAATATAAAGGTTGCTTTTCTTGACAATTCCATTGCTACCATGTACAATGCCACGCTAGTTAAAAATTTGATTATACTTGGTTTCGCCTTTTTATTCTTAATTGGAGCCCTGCTTTTTATGTTCTTTACCGCCCAAAGAGAACGGGCTTTATCATTGCGCCAAGCTGGTTTTCTGGCAAATGTTACTCATGAGTTAAAAACTCCTCTTGCAGTAATGCAGGCGGCTGGTGAAAACATATCGGATGGAAGAGTTACTGACCCAATAAGACTTCAAAAATATGGAGATCACATCTATTCGGAAGCAATTCGTCTTAAAAAAATGATCGATAAACTTCTGGATGTTGCGAAGTCGGACTCGGGACAAGCGTTAATAAATGCTGCTCCAGTTGATGCGAATGAGCTGCTTCGTTTTTTCGTTTCTGAAAGCCGAGCTTATATAGAGGCCAAAGGTTTTAATTTGGATTTAAAACTCTCAGATAGCCGCCCACTAATAATGGCCGACAAAGATAATCTGGAAAACATACTAAGTAACCTTACAGAAAACGCCATCAAATACAGTTCGGATAATAAAAATATCCTTTTTTCTGTAGTTACTAATCAAAAAGAAATCATTATAAATATTTCTGATACGGGAATTGGAATACCAAAGAAGCATCATAAAAACATCTTTAAAAAATTCTACCGGGTTGAAGATTCTTTAAAGGCCAAAACAAAAGGTCATGGACTTGGATTGAGCATCGTAAAGAATCTTGTGGAGCTTAACGGAGGAGATGTTACACTTAAAAGTGAGGTAAATATTGGTACAACGTTCAAGTTAAGATTCCCGGTTCTGATACCCAATGAAAAGACTTTGAACAATCAAAAAAATCGTATAACCTCTACAAGTATTACTGAAAATAACGAATATGCCCAATAAAACACTCAAAATCCTCGTAGCAGAGGATGAACCAAGTTTAATATTTACCCTTCGTGATACATTAGAAAGTGAGGGATATGATGTTGTAATTAGCGAAGATGGCGATCAGGCGGTGCCACTAGTGCAGGAACATAAACCAGACCTTATGATCTTAGACATCATGCTTCCGGGCAAAAGTGGATATGAAATTTGCAAAGAAATTCGTGAGCTTAAGTATACCTTTCCCATTATTATGCTCACAGCCAAAGACCAGGAAATTGATAAAGTAAAAGGTTTGAATCTTGGTGCTGATGATTATCTAACCAAGCCCTTTGGGGTTAAAGAACTCCTTGCGCGCATTCAGGCTCGCCTTCGCAGGGCAAGTGCTTATACCTCTGCAACTGAAGTACAAATACTGAAACTTGGTAATGTTCGGGTTGACTTGTTGGAATCTGAAGTTGTTTTTCCTGATGGTACCGTGAATGAATTAACTGCGCGTGAAGTAGAGCTCATCAGATATCTTCTTTCAGCTGGCGGAGAGCCTGTTTCAAGAGATGAACTTTTGGAGAAAGTATGGCGCTATGAATTTAGCACGAACACCAGAACCGTTGACGTACATATTTCAAAGCTAAGGGCAAAAATTGAGGTTCAACCTGACGATCCGCGATATTTGATAACCTTACATGGGGTAGGATATCTTCTGAAAACCAATTAATCCTGGTTGATTTTATTGGTTCGAATAAACTCAATAAAGCCCTGAGTCTGAGATTCAAGCAACTTCTGTTGCATCTCATTATTCAACCCGCCTTTTGGATCAAATGCATTGTTCACTCTTTGTATAAATACCCTTTCCGGAAATTGAAGCCCATTTCTATAGTTAACTACCATCTGGAATTGCTCTACCGCCCTTAAACTACCAAAAGCACCAGCAGCAACGCCAATATAAGCCATAGGCAAACCTACAAAAGCATTGGGAAAGGGTAAGTAATCAATCAGGATTTTCAAAATACCTGGAAAGCCCCCGTTATATTCCGGAATTACAAAAAGCAATCCATCAGCTTCTAGTATGGGAGCCCTGAAAGCCTCTATTGAAGGGATTTTCTTACCATACAACCCACCTTGAACATCTGCTAACGGAAAATCCTCAAGAGAGATTATATCGGGAGTTACCCCCTCTTTTTCATACAAAGTTTTTACATACTTGGAAACTGAAAGAGAAACAGAATTAGGCCGGTCTGTACTGCTGATGATTTTTAAATTCATGAATAAATTGTTCTTTCTTGATTCAACATTGAACTATAAATCATAATTCCGTTTTACATCCATATCAATTATTATTTCTTTTTAATTATGTAAGCGCTTTTCCAAACAAATCTATAATATTTTATATGTAAATGGTATTTATCCTAATTTTTTTATTGAATTTGACCCATGAAGCATGTATTATTTAAGAGCAATATTTGCGTTAAATAAATGCATAATGTTTTTATTCCGCCTAATACATTTCCGAAAGGCACAGGTTGGTTAGGCTGCAATAACCCTTTCGGTCGTATTAGTGACTCCAACAACAACAGGCGAAGCGTTGAACCACTTCGCCTGTTTTATTTCTCGGATTTGGAATGTTCTTCTTTTATGTTTTGAAGCCGCTTCCACAACAAAGCTTCTCTGCCTTCAACACCGGGTTGATAAAACTTACTATTTATTAATTCATCCGGTAAATACTGTTGCCCGATCCAGTGCCCTAAATAACTGTGCGGATATTTATACTCTTCAGAAGCATTTTCAATATCCATATAACGTGCTGATAATTTATTGGCTGTTTTATCTTTCAGGTAAGGTGGTACATTACCAATCCCGTTACTTTTTATTTCCGTTTCAGCAGAAAATATGCCAAGTGTGCTGTTGCTTTTCGGGCAAATAGCCAAATACAAACATGCGTGCGAAATGAAGAACATTCCTTCAGGCATTCCACACTTCCGGAATGCCTCATGGCAAGAGTTTACAACGGTAATGGCGTTAGGTTCTGCAAGTCCAATATCTTCACTGGCAAGAATAAACATTCTTCGAAAGATAAAATTTGGATCCTCTCCCCCTTCCAGCATGGCATTCATCCAGTATAAAGCTGCATCAGGGTCTGAACCTCTTACTGATTTTATAAATGCAGAAATAAAATGATAATGTTCATCTCCGGTCCGATCATAACGAACTGCTCTTCGTTGAATACTCTCTTTAGCGATTTCCAGATCGATATTGACTACACCTTTTGCATCAGGCTTACTTGACAAAACAGCTACTTCCAAAGCGTTTAATGCATTTCTGACATCCCCACCGGCATAATCTGCAAAATGGTTTACCGCTTCCTCATCCACTTTGATATCCGATTTTCCTAACCCTCGATTTTCATCCGTAAGCGCCCTCAGAATCATGGTTTTCACATCTTCCTGAAGGAGTGGGGTTAATTCAAATAACTGGCATCGAGAAAGTAAGGGGTTTACCAGCGAGTAGAACGGATTTTCGGTAGTTGCCCC
>JAKSCW010000530.1 GCA_022360375.1 Balneolales bacterium | reverse complement strand
TAAGCAAAGCAATCATCACAGTGCATAAAATATATTTTGCTTTCATTTTCATAGTGTTTTCTTTATTCAAGTTCGAAACAATGTTTACCATGATTATAGTGAGTTAAGGTCTTGTGGTCTGAGTGCTCCAAACCATTTCACAACTTTCTCATGGAGCGGACGCTATTGGTATTGGTTTTGGAATACCCGGAATGGTTAACCTGGAGCAAACAACCGTTTATAACCCACCCAACCTGCCGGGATGGGATGCAGTAAATGCTGCCGATGAAATAACTAAACGTACTAATTTGCAATGCCGCATTGAAAATGACGCGAATATTTCGGCACTTGGTTCCCTTCATTTCGGTGTAGGAAGAAATTTCGACAGCTTCATAATTCTGACCCTTGGAACCGGGGTTGGTGGTGGTATTATTTATAATAGAAAACTGTTCAAAGGAACCCGGGGTATGGCTGGAGAACTTGGCCATGTAATTATTGATTACCATGGCCCACTTTCAAACAGTGTTACCCGTGGTACAATTGAGGCCTATTTGGGACAGCGTTTTCTTAGCAGATTTGCAACTGATATGATCAGCCAAAATCCGGATAATGTTCTGTATAAAAAATTTCATCGGGACTTTGATAAACTGGAACCTATTGATCTTACCCAGGAGGCTGATCTGGGGAATGATCTTGCCATTGAAATATTAAAAAAAACCGGACAACGCCTTGGGTATGCCATTATTAATTATACTCATACCATGGATATTCGAAAATATGTGCTAAGTGGCGGGGTATCTAAGGCTGGTAAATGGCTTATCGAACCAGCATTAGAAATTGTACGAAAGCATATGATGGCTCCGTTCCAGGATGGATTCGAACTAGTCACCGAGGATTTGGGTAATGACAGCTCTTTATTAGGTGCTGCGGGATTGGCGTTCGAATCTTTTTCTTAACTTAACGCTTAACATGCGAGCTTTCTTTCAACTACATATGGGTAGATATGTTTTTGGTATATGCCTTATCACTGTAGTTCTGACTTCTCACTCTTTGGCTCGCCAGGTTAACCCGGATTCCACAAATATTGTTGTACCCTCTGTAAAAACAGACTCTACTTCTGCAGACTCTTCTTCGCTGCAACCAGAATTACCACCTTCGCCAGGTTTAACGCCTGAACCGGGCAGGGGCAATAATACCAGCAATATTAAAGATGCTGTTGAATTCCAATCTACCGATTCTCTGATTGTAAATTTCAGAGATGGAAGAACAGCCACACTCTATGGCGATGCCAAGGTAAGCCATGAGGCGGGAACACTAACATCGGGAAAGATCGACCTGGACCTGGAAACAAATGTTGTGGAGGCCCAAACATCAACTCCTGAAGACACTCTTTCAATGCCTTTACTAACCCGTGATACGGAGGAGATCAGAAGCAGGCGAATTCTGTTTAATTATCAAACCAATAAAGGGAAATTTGAAGAAGCACGAGTAGATATTGCGGAAGGGCAATTAATCGGTTCAAAAATAAAAAATGTGAGTGAAACCGAAGTTTTTATTGAAGACGGAATTTATTCCACCTGCCCTCCTGAATATTTGTACTACTATATAAAAGCGAAACAAATGAAAGTGGTGGATCAGGAAGAAATATTCTTCAAAAATGCGCGGTTATACATCCTTGATATTCCCTATCCGGTAGTCTTTCCTTTTGGTTACGTTCCTTCAGGAATCCAGGAAAAAAAGTCGGGATTGCTTACCCCTTCTTATGTGTTTAATGAATCCTCAAGTGAAGGGTTGGGGCTGGCGAATTTAGGTTGGTTTCAGTATTTCAACGATTATGTTACCGGCACATTTAAAGCCGATGTATATACTTCTGGTTCCATCTACCTGAACACAGTTACTCAGTACCGGAAATCTGATTTGTATAATGGCTCTATTAACCTGGGTTACTCCAGAAGCAGGGGGTTAGAAGCAACAGATCCAAATTTTCAAACCAGGATTAACCAATCCATTTCTGTTCAACATTCCCAGACAATCTCGCCTTATGCTTCTTTAACAGGAAACATCACCATCAGAACGGAAGATTTTTATACGGAAAACTCTTTCGACGAAGACGAGCGCGCGCAAACAGAATCATCCTCGAAGGCTTCCTATACCTTCCGTCAACCAGAAGGTATCTTCAATTTTTCAACAGATGCACGCGTTGTCCAGGATTTCTTTAACAACGAAACTTCGATTACCGGACCTAACATGACGTTTTCGACACAAACATTCTCACCGTTTCAGGCCGGTAGTGGCAACACCCCCAGGTGGTACGAAAGCATCACTTTTAAATACAACAATAACTTTCGTTCTGATTTTCGATACGATCCAATTGATGCAGATAGTGCTGAAATTGGTTTTTTTGAAGCCCTTGCAAGCCCCTCGGTGTATGAGGAAGCAACCGGAAATGATGATTACATCCGATCCGGGTTCAGACAAACAGGTAGTCTGACACTAGGCCGGTTATTCAATAATCAATATCTGAATTCCTCAGCGAGCTTCAATTTCAATGAATATTGGTATCCAACTACTATACGAAGATCCTATAACTCAGAGGAACAGACGGTAGAAACCGAGAAAATCTATGGTTTTGCAACGGCTCGTGATTTTACAACAAGTATGAGTTTTTCTACGCGTATTTATGGTATTTCTAATGCAAAAATTGGAAAGCTGTCAGGAATTCGGCACACCTTTACGCCTAATATAAGCTTCAATTTTCGTCCCGATTTCAGTGACGAACAATGGGGGTTCTACCGAACGGTTCAGTCAGATTCTGTAGGGAATACCCAAACATATAGTATCTTTGAGGGCGGAATAGTTAGCGGGCCGGGCTCAGGTGAGGCACGCTCTATCTCATTTGGTGTTTCGAATATTTTTGAAACAAAAATTATAGACCGAGACTCCACAGGCGAAATAAATGAAAGAACTCTACGATTCATAGATAATCTTTCGTTAAACTCTTCCTACAATTTCGCGGCTGATAGCCTTAAACTTAGCAACGCAAGCACCCGGCTATCTTCCAATGCCATTAAAGGATTGAACCTGACTGCTAATGCTACATTTTCTTTTTATGAACGAAATGAAAACGGGGTTCGCGTAAACGATTATTTATGGGAGAATGGCAGAATCGCCCAAATGGAATCTTTTTCGATCAATGCCAGTACATCATTCAGAGGAGGCCGAAAAGGGATTGAACCCTATACTCCCATTTACCGCCGAAAGTATGATCCTTTAAACCAGGGAATATTCAGTACTATTGACCCTGGGTATGGATACGAACCTATTGCCCCGTTAAACTCTCCCTGGAGTTTTAGTTTAAATTTTACTTATCGATGGAATTATCGGTTCAATGATTCACCGAATCGTTCTGCTACCATTAATGCCACCAATATCTCGTTTAACCTAACTCCAAAATGGAAGTTCTCAACCCGGATTGGGTACGATTTTATTCAAAAAGAACTCACTCCTTCCCAGTTTAATCTGGATCGAAATCTTGAGTGCTGGGATCTCTCTTTCCAGATTAAGCCTTTTGGCGAAAACCAATACTACTTCTTTACACTAAGGGTAAACAGTGCCCAAATCCAGAGCATTTTCCAGAAATTGCCGGTACTCAATAACCTGGAGCGCCGGTCGGCAGAAACAGGAGCCTCGCCTAATTAAAAAAATCTTTACCCAGGCTCGACAAATATTTAACCACGTATTTTCCGATAACATCAAACTCCAGGTTCACTGCATCTCCCACTTTTTTGTGCTGAAGATTGGTATGATCCCAGGTGTATGGAATAATCGCAATCACGAACTCATTACCTTCCTCACGTGCTATAGTAAGGCTAATTCCTTCCACAGTGATACTTCCTCTTCCAACAATCATAGTAGCAAATTCTTCAGGATACTCTATCCCGATCAACCACCCGGTTTCTTCTTTTTCCATAAATGTTATGGTTCCGGTCGTATCCACATGGCCCTGTACCAAGTGCCCCTCAATTCCGGTTTGCAGAGTAAGTGATCGTTCGAGGTTTACAGAAACCCCTTCCCGAAGCGCCCCCATCGATGTTTTGCGCAGTGTTTCTTCAATACTCTGTACCGTAAAGGTTTTCTCGTCAAATGCTGTTACGGTATGGCAAGCGCCATTAATGGCAATACTTTCATCTACGTGGCAACTGGATGCAAAAGAACATGCAATTGTAAACTGCATTCCTCCGCCGTTCAAGCTTTCTGCTTTTATAATTTTTCCTGTTTCCTGAATAATTCCTGTAAACATTTTGCTATAAATATCCGGTTAGTAACATATCATCTCCAACTTTCGTCCAGCTAAACTCTTTGAGAGAGTAGATTTCTTTCATTTGGTTAACTCCCAAATTCATAACTGACCGGGTTCCTCCACCCAGTAATTTGGGAGCAATAAATAACTCCAGCTTATCTACAAGGTTTTGCCTTAGCAGGGCAGAAGACAACTGCTGCCCGCCTTCTACTAAAACAGAGGTAATTCCCCGTTCGCCCAATTCTTTAAACGTTTCTTTAAGGTTAATATGACCCTCTTTTTTTCCAACCTGGATCACTTCGCCGCGAAAATAGTTTTGCTGCATCATTTTCAACATAGGATCGGCATCCGTAGCCGAGGCCTTTTTATTCCAGGTAACAATAGTGGTTTTTTCTTCAAACTTATCAGAAAATAGCTTCAGCGTTTTAGGGAGTTCATAGGGTCCATCAAGCACAATTCTTTGGGGCTGCCTCCCTGAAACATGCCGAACGGTAAGGCTTGGATCATCTGTGATAGCAGTTGTTCTGCCCACCAAAACAGCATCGTATTCGGCTCTCCAGGTATGAACCAACGTCCGGGCCTTTTTACCTGTTATCCAGGTAGAATCACCGTCGGGTGCTGCCACGTATCCGTCTGCAGTTTGAGCTATTTTTAAGGTAATAAACGGGCGTCTGTACATCTGATGATGAATAAAAAACTCATTCAATTCTTCCGCTTCCTTTTTTAACACTCCCACGTCTACCTGGATGCCTGCGTCGCGAAGCTCGGCTATTCCCGAACCATTCACTTTCATATTCGGATCCTGTTGAGCAACAACTATCCTTGAAATTGGAAGCGCAGCAAGCATTGTTGAGCAGGGGGGCGTTTTTCCATGATGAGAGCATGGCTCAAGTGTTACGTATACGGTGGCGTTTTTTAATCTTTTCTGGTCTTCTACAGAGTTAACCGCATTTACTTCTGCGTGAG
>JAKSCW010000450.1 GCA_022360375.1 Balneolales bacterium | reverse complement strand
TACAATCGGTGGTGGAGTGAAACCCATAACGGTGTGGAAGAAACCGTAAAAATGGTTAAAGAAATGGGTGAAGATAGCGTGGAAGTAGAACGGGAGGAAATTACGTTTGATGGCCCCATCGAATCGAATGCTGACCTTGCCGCAAATCTTCAGGGTAAGTTGTTGCTTGTGCATGGAAACATAGATAACAATGTACACCCTGCTAATACCATTCGCCTTGCCGATGCACTTATCAAGGAAGGTAAACGATTTGATATGATGATTCTACCTGGCCGCAGACATGGTTTCGGTCCATACCAGCCGTACTTCAACAGGATGACCTGGTATTATTTCGCTGAGCATTTATTGGGCGACTACAGAACCAACATCGATTTCAATATTCCTGAAAATGATTAATGCTAAATCGATGAAAAAACACCCAAATACCCTTTCAAAAGTCCTGTTTTTTGTCATATTAACAGGGCTTACGATTTCTGATTTACATGCTCAACAACAGGCTAATTTTGAATTAGCGGAACGGTTTACGACCCAGCGGCTTCAGAAGCTAATCGGTTCAACCAGTGTGAACCCCAGGTGGATTGAAGATACGAATCAATTTTGGTACCAATATACAAACCGGGATGGAGTAAATTGGTACTTTGTTGATGCAGCCCGGGGCACGCAACGTCCGCTTTTTGACAGAGACGATTTGGTAGCTCAGCTTTCCGAAACATTTAAACGGCCATTCAATGCTTTTGACCTGGATTTTGATGATTTTGAATATGATGACGATGAAAAACTCTTCACTTTCAATATCGACAGCATTAAATTCTCCTACAATATTAATGGGAACCAGTTAGCCATTGAGGATACACTCAGGGATGAAGAAGAGAATGAAAACTGGGCCACTTATTCCCCTGACAGCTCCTGGATTGCATTTGCCCGAAATCACAATCTTTTTGTGATGCGCGCTGATGATGAAGACAGCACTGAGATTCAGCTTACTGAAGATGGAGAACGTTGGTACAGCTACCAGGCTAATGATGGAGATACTACTTCGACTGAACGTCTTCGTTCCAGGGCTAACTGGTTCGAGGATTCGGAAAAATTCTATGTTCGCCGCCAGGACAAACGTGAAGTGGACGAGCTTTGGGTAATCAACTCTCTGGGGAAACGCCCTACCCTTGAAACCTACAAATACCCGATGCCTGGTGAAGAGAACATTTACATTGACGAGGTGTTCGTGTTCGACCCGGAAGAAGAAACACAGGTTCGTCTCGATACTGACAAATGGGAAGGTCAGGCATTAGGCGGAGTCTACTTCAACGATAGTGGTTTTTATGAAACTCAAACATCTGATTATCTCTATTTACTTCGCAGGGACAGGACATGGAGTAAAATTGATGTATTAAAAGCCAATACAACCACTGGCGAAGTTGAAGTTTTGTTCGAAGAAGAAAGCAAACCTTACTTCAATACCCGCTTTGCTCAACTCGCAATTATCAATGAAGGAGAAGAATATATTTGGTGGAGTGAACGAACGGGATGGGGACAATTGTACCGATATGACAGCCAGGGTAATTTGATGAATCAAATTACTACCGGTACCTATGTGGTTGGTAACATCGAGAGAATCGACACAACTGCTCAAACAATCTATTTTACTGCCTATGGCCGTGAAGAAGGAGACCATCCTTACTATGAGCATTTATACAAAGTAAATTTCAATGGTTCACGGTTTCGTCATTTATCGCCTGAGGATGCCAATCATAACATTAATCCGTCGGAACATGGGAACTTTTTTGTAGACAACTACTCCAGGGTTGATCATCCAACAACTTCTGTTGTTAGAAATGGCAATGGTGAAGTAGTGGTTAACCTTCAGCAAACAGATGTATCAGCTGCTGTGGAAATGGGATGGAAGGCGCCTGAAGAATTCATTATCAAAGCAGCAGACGGAGTTACCGATATCTATGGGGTGATGTACAAACCCTTTGATTTCGATTCTACAAAAACCTATCCCATAATTTCTTATGTATACCCTGGCCCGCAAACCGAACCCTTCCCTACCAGTTTCACGTATTTTGGATCAGCAGGAAGGAGCCAGGCACTTTCCCAACTTGGTTTTGTGGTTGTAGCTTTTGGTAATCGTGGCGGTAGTCCGATTCGTTCCAGATATTACCACACCTTTGGTTATGGTGATCTTCGGGATTATCCGCTTGCCGATAATAAATACGGAATTGAGCAATTGGCCGGGCGCCACTCTTTTATAGATATTTCGAGAGTCGGAATTTTTGGACATTCCGGAGGTGGATTTATGTCTACCGCCGCACTGCTTACTTACCCGGAATTTTATGATGTTGCCGTTTCCAGTGCAGGAAACCATGACAATAACATTTACAATATGTGGTGGAGCGAAGTTCATAACGGGGTAACCGAAAACCGGAAAACAGTTACCGAATTGAACGAGGATAGTGTGGAGGTTGAAAAAGAAGAAATCACCTTTGATGCTCCCATCGAATCCAATGCTGAATTAGCCGGAAATCTGCAGGGGCATTTACTGCTCGTACATGGAGACATGGATAGCAATGTCCATCCGGCGAATACCATTCGGGTAGCGGATGCGCTTATCAAAGCAGGGAAACGTTTCGATATGATGATACTGCCTGGTCGCCGCCATGGGTTTGGGCCTTACCAACCCTATTTTAATCGTATGATGTGGTACTATTTTGCGGAACACCTTCTGGACGATTACCGGACAAATGTGGACTTTGATCTGCCGGAAGACTTGGATTAAAAATTGGAACCCGGGTATTTGCCCGGGTT
>JAKSCW010000449.1 GCA_022360375.1 Balneolales bacterium | reverse complement strand
CATTGATGTAATTGAAATCCTGAGTAGCGGCTTCTATTTTGGTGGTTGCTTCACCGGCATTTACAACAGCCGCAGTGGTTCTATCCTCATAAACGATTCCGAAAGTGAGTCCAACTTCATCTACTAAGCTTATGATATTCTCTGAACCCTCAAGGTTTAATTTATAATCGTTTACATCGTAGGTTCCGTACCAATCAATTAGTATTCCATCTATTCCGGAATATTTCATCAATAGTAAGTGGTATTCGGCTACGTCCGGATCTCTGCTGGAATAAGGGCCTATTAATGGATAGAAATGAGAAGCAATATCTCTCTGACCATCGGCAATATTTTCAGGATTACGGTTATTCATCGTCCAATGGGTGCCCCAGAACCCGTCGTATGGTCCACTCTGAAACCAAGGCATATAATGCATATATATCTTAGTATTGTTGGTTTTTTCTACCGGAACTGGATGAACGGTATCAACTTCAAATATTGCGGTAATACTTAATGCTGAAGTAACCGTTACCTGGATAATTTCATCGTCTCCGGTAGTATCACCTGACCATTCTACAAATGTCCACCCGTCATCGGGTACTGCCTGCAACTGAACAATGGTGCCATGGTCGTAATCGGTTTTGGAGTTAACTATGGTTTCTGTGATGGTTCCGCTTCCCAGTACAGAAGTAGTGAGTGGGTAATTCTTTAACAGGAAATTAGCTGTTAAATCTAAATCTTGAGTTATAACTACTGATAAGGGGTTTTCAGTGGAAGAAATAGAGCCAGTCCATTCCAGAAAACCATACCCCTCTTCAGACATTGCAAGCACCTGCAGTTCTTCTCCGGCAACTACCCGTAGCTCCTGTGAAGGAATAACTGTTCCGGAGTTCTCGGGAGTAATAGAAATATTCAAAGAGAAAATATCCGGCGTATTCTCTTCTTCACATGCACCTGCAACGAAGATATAAGTACAACTTATAAGCAGATACTTAGCAAATTTCATTACCTACCGGGCGGTACTACTTTTCAATGGATTCAAGTAAACCTTCTGCCTCTTTGATCAAACTTTCTGCTTTTTCTTTAGCCTCTGAAACTACTTTTTCTCCCTTTTCTTTGGCCTCTGAAACAAGCTTTTGTTTCTCTTTTCGAAGTTCTGAAATTAGTTCATTTAACTCATCTCTGTAGTTGCTCAATCGATATGACAACCGGTCCCGGGTATTTTTTCCAGTATCAGGAGCGTATAGCAACGCCAAAACTGTTCCTGCCATCGCCCCGGTTAACAATCCGGCAATAAAATTTCCTGTCTTACTCATAATGATCTCCTTTCATGGTTTCTTTAACTAAGAATACTTAAAACATGTTCCAAATACCACTAAGCACCGTATTTAAGCTGTTTGTAAATGTACTTTTTCGCGCCTGAATAGTGAGCCTATCCAAACAGTAATCTGTTTAAGACCAACGGATATACATGGGGTTATAAACAAAGTGAATACAACGCCAAACAACAAACCAAAAATCACAGTTTTTGCTAGTGGTGACCAAATCTCGGCTCCGGCGCCAAGTTCAAGAGACAGGGGTATCATCGAACATATCGTAGTAATCGCAGTAAGAAGAATCGGCCGCATTCTGCGTTTGCATGCTTGCAAAATATGATCGAGAAAGTCAGAATTCGGGGTAAGGTCAAATGAATATTTTCGTGTTCGCAGGTGCATATAATCAACTAATACAATGCCATTGTTAAGGATGATACCCACTAGCATTAATAACCCGATATTTCCAGTTGTGCTTAAAGGGTCACCCAACAATGAAAGTCCTGCTATTGCTCCAAATAAAGCCATGGGTATGCAAAACCAAATAACAAAAGGGTCACGGAAGTTTTCGAATAAGGAAGCCATGATCATAAACATGAGTATAAGAGCGGCAATTCCGGCAAATAAGAATTGCCGGTTACTTTGCTGAGTTTCAAAAGTAGCTCCGGTAAATTCATAGCGATAACCTTCAGGCATAATTACTTCGTTGTTAATGAATTCAGTAATAAGGGCGCGGTATTCATTAGAATCTCCGTTAAATCTGATATTTACATCCAGCAAAATTTCTCTGTTCCTTTTACTGTAGGAATCAACGCCTTTGGTTTCCATGAATTCACCCACCGCGACAATTGGCACCCGTTGATCTTCATATTGTAGTACTTCTAAATCGAATAAATCTTCCCGGGAAGTTAATTGGTCTTTTGCCGTTCGTACTTCAATTGGAATTTCTCTTCCATCTGCCCGGAAAAACCCTGCCTGATTTCCCAAAGTTTGAGTTCTTAAATTTCCAGCTACCTGCGATACTCCTGCACCCAATAATCCAACCCGGTTCCGATCTACGATGAACTGAAGTTCGGGAGTGGGGTCTGTCCGGCCATTATCAACTGAAGTGATATTAGGGTCGTCGAGGAGTTTGTCTTCAATTTGGTTTGAAACTTTTAAGAGCTCTTCCATTTCAGGTCCTATCAAGCTTAAGCGGATTGAACCACCACCAAAGCTAAACCCTCTGTTACCAAAATTGAATCCGCCGCCTTCAACGCTGGCTCTTACATTCACACCGGGAGAAACAAGTTCCTGCCGAATCGCCGCGGCTACTTCATTACTCGTAATTTCACGATCATCAACAGGCTTCAACTGAACGGTAAATCTGCCCCGGTTACTCTGTTGGGTCCAGCGGCTTCTGCCGATAGAAGAAATAACAGTTTCAACTTCTGGTTTTTGTAAGAGTATATCCTCGAACTGCTCCATCACCTCTACAGTTTTAACAAGTTTTGTTCCCTCCTGTAGAGTGATATCGACATCAATTTCCCCGGAATCTGATTCGGGAAACCCTTCTTTGGGGATGTTTACAAACAAATAAAAGCATCCTCCTACAATGGCAAAAAGTGTAATAGTTGGAATCCATTTCTTATGAAGCAGCCAGTTTAACCCGATTCCATATCCTGTTTCGAGTTTATGCATGGCAGAGAAAATGAAACCGCGCTTGGTTAGTTGATCTACGCGTAATGTTAAAACGGCAATTACGGGCACTACAACAATGGATGTTATGAAAGAAATAGCGATCGCAAAGCTGATGGTAAGGGCAAACTCCCTGAATAAAGCTCCCTGAATACCCGTAATTAAAGTGATTGGCAGAAAAACACCCAATGTAGTTAACGTAGAACCCAGCAAAGGTCCAACTACTTCGTTCGTGCCTGTAATAGCCGCATCGAACCGGTTTAGTCCGTCTTCCATTTTTCGGGCAATACTTTCGGCTACAACAATGGCATTATCTACAAGTAATCCAATAGCTAACGCAAGTGCAGAAATTGTGAATATATTCAGAGTGAGCCCTGTTGCATACATTATTGCAAAGCTTGCACAGATTGAAATAGGGATAGAAATAGCAACTACCAGTGATATACGCCATCCTCCCATAAAAACCAGTACCACTAAAACCACAACGAGCAGAGCTATTACAGACGATTGTGCAAGATTATTTATGGATTCATCTATAGAACGCCCCTCGTCTGATAAAATCTGAAGGTTAACTCCCGGAGGAAGTTTGGCATTTACCTCCGGAATAATTTCCCGAACAGCATTTACAACATCCAGCGTATTTGCGTCTGAGTTCTTCTGCACCTCTATGGAAACACTATTATTTCCATTTACGTTAATCAGGCTCGATACCTCGGTGAACCCATCAGATACGTCGGCTACATCCTGAACTCGTATGGGAACACCGTTCTCTGAGGTTTTAATAATCGTTTTCTTGATCTCGTCAACCGTTTGGTACATCGATTCAGCACGAACACTATAGCTGATATTATTCGCAATCACATTCCCCATGGGCAGTTGCGTGTTGTTACCGCTGATGGCATTTTCAATTTCCTGTGGAACAATATTGTGTTGAGCCAATTTCATTGGAGAGACATCCACATAAATTCTGCGCTCTAACCCACCTCTGGTATCCGCAGAAGCTAACCCTACAATTCGTTCAAGGCTAGGTTCAACCACCTCGATGGCAAGATTTCTTAGCTCATCGAGCCCCTTAAGAGATGAATTGATGCTTAATTGCATAATGGGTCTGTTTTCCGGGTCGAACTGGAAAATAATCGGGTCACCAGCTTGTTCAGGAAGCTGATCGCGGATTTGGTCGATGGCTTTTTGAACTTTCAGTTCTGTTGTTCGCACATCTGTTCCCTCATATAAACGCATTCGGATAAATGCACTGCCTCTGCTCACACTTGCTTCTAATGATTCAATCCCTTCAATAGCAGAAACAGCACCCTCAATAGGCTGCACAAGAATACGGTCAATATCCTCAGGCGCTACATTCTGATAGTTTGTTGAAATAGCGAGTATGGGGATATTCAGGCTGGGAAAAAGCGTAACTTTTAAATTGGTAAGGGAAAAAATCCCGAAACTAATCACAACAATGGTACACATTACCACAGTAATGGGACGTTTAACGATACCTTTTGATAAGCTGAATTTTTTCATACGCTAACCTCTTGGTTCTTTAACGGGTCTTCTTTATGGATAGCATCAAACCCAAGTTTTGCTACTCCTTTATTCATCAGGTTATAAATGCTTGGTACTACAAAAAGCATCAGGATAGTACTCATAGTTAAACCGCCTATTACCGTTCTGGCCATTGGGCTCCAGGTTTCTGATCCGGCTCCCAACTCAAGCGCAAGTGGTACCATAGACAGGATTGTAGTAAACGCGGTCATCAGTATTGGCCGTAACCTGCGGGTTGCTCCTTGTACAATAGCTTCATGACGATCTAATCCGCGAGCCTGGAGTATTTTAATATAATCGATCATCACAATCCCATTATTAACTACAATTCCCGAAAGCAAAATCAGACCAACCATGGATGTTACACTAATGCTGGTGCCCGTGATTCCTAAAATGATAAGTACACCGGAAAGAGCTAGCGGAATAGTGAAAATAATGATGAAAGGTTCGATTAAGCTTTCAAACTGGGAGGCCATAACCATATATGTAAGAATTCCGGCTATAAGGAAAGCTATTAACAGGAAATTGAAAGATTCTGCCTGTTCTTCTGCTGAACCAGCCAATGCATATCGATACCCATCAGGCCATTCAATGTCATCGAGTAAAACTCGTGCATCACCAGAGGCAGTTTTTAAATCAACACCATCCAATTCAGTATAAATTTCAATAACACGTTCCTGATCGATGCGGGTAACGTTATT
>JAKSCW010000445.1 GCA_022360375.1 Balneolales bacterium | reverse complement strand
CCCCAAAGTATCAACAGAAAACCATGGCTGAGATAAATCAATTGTTTCACCATAAGGAGAGGTCAAATCGTTAAGGTTTGAAGAAGGAGAAACAGTAATAGAATAAGGCCCTTGTGCAGAATAAACATTCCGGCCGGTAAGCCAACCCTGATTTTGAAAATACCTTGCTGTGGTAAAAAACGTAACTTTGTCCTTTACAATTGGCCCCGAAATTGCGCCATTGAAATTATACATCCTGCTTGGATCCAAATCCATAAGATTGGATGATAACCCATCATATAAATCCCCACGAGATACCAGATAACTACCACCCCAGGCTCTGGCACTTGCTTCAAAATTATTATTTCCTGATTTGGTAACCACATTTACAATCCCCGACATTGCCTGGCCATATTCGGCATTGAAGGTACCGGAGATTACCTGCAATTCCTGGATAGATTCATTTTCAATTCTCAGTGATTGACTTCTGTCATAATCATCTGTAGCTCTGATTCCATCAACAACATAAGCTACTTCGGTTGATCTCCCCCCCCGGATATGGATAGCTCCATTATTTGAAACATTTACCCCCGCCTGAAGTTGAATTACATCCGTAATCTCTTGCACAGGTAAGTTTGCTATTTCGTCACTACTTACCCGTGATTCTGATGCAGTGAGGTCCTTGATAATTACAGGTTTTTCGGCCTGAACTACTATCTCTTGCCCTTCAAAAACTTCCTCAGCAAGCTCAAAATCCTGTGTCGTCGTCAAGTCAGTTCTTACAATAACCTCTTCTACTATGGAGGCCGCAAACCCAATAAAACGAGCTTCTAAAGTATACGTTCCCGGAGGTACATTAAGTATTACATAATTTCCATCAATATCTACAAGAGCCCCAATGGTTGTTCCCTGAATAGAAACAGTTGCCCCTATTAATGGGTCACCGGTACCCGCTTCAAAAACAGAACCTGCAATTTTACCAGCTTGCCCAAATACACTTGTCGGTACAAAGCCCAATATTAGTAACACCAAAACTAAGCAGGCTTTATTTGTCATTTCATTCATATTAAAGTTCGATAGTTAATGCGTTAAGGCGGTCTTCAAATAAGACAGCATTATGCTTTTCCATTGTAGTTTCAATAGCATCTTTTCGAAGCTGACCGATTTTCTTTTCAGTAAGAACCTTCCTCACCAGGTCCTCAACTTCATGAAATTCTGCAGCCTTAGGTTCCTGTACTTCCAGTACTTTGTAGAGCATAACCTGCCCCGTTTGATACAAAAGCGGCCCAATGACTTCTCCTTCTTTTGCATTTTGTAGCTGAAATGCATGTAACCCAAAACTTTGAATTGGTTGTAATCCCATCTCACCATCAATCAGAATATCCTGATTTCTAATGCTGTAATCCTTCAACAGGTTCAGCCATTCATGTCCATTATTATAGAGGCTAAGTACTTCCTCACCCCTGTTTTCATTTTCTACAACAATTCGTGAAAGGTTCAACATCATTGGAAAATCATACATATCTCTGTCAGAATTGAATTCTTCAATCAACTCTTGTTCTGAATGCTCGATGTTACTGCGTAAATACTCATTCGCCCTTGTTGCCAAATAATTGTAGAAAGTCTGATTAATTGAACTTTCGACAAGTGAGGAATTCATCATTCCAGTTTCTGAAAACTTTTCAATAAGATAGGTTCGATAAATGAGCCCCTTTGCATATTCTCTGAATTGAAAGTAATTGCCTACTTTATTCAGGTTTTCAACTGGTGAATAAAATCCTTCTTGCTTTAAGTCTGCTACATCGAAACTAAACCCTAAACCGCTGGCCAAAACCCGGGAATCATCTATTCCTGTTGAAAGATTTAAAACATAACCTTCAAAATTGTGGGATAGAATGCCTGCCTGATTTTGCCTTATATCATCCCAGAGTTCAGACAAAATCTCCTCATTCACATTAAGAGCTGAAATTGTATTCTCAATATGCGCTCTTCTGGCTCTTTCTTCGTTTCTTTGCCTGGCGAAAGCTCTTAGACTATTTTTTTCTGAAGCGTATTGGAATTCTGTAATTACGGGAATAGTGAATCTGTCAATAAGCTTGATTATGCTATATCCCTGATTTGTTTTTACCGGTGTGGATATCTCTCCAACTTCCAATCCAAATGCAGCATCTTCAAACGCGATATCCATTTCATCAACCGTAAAACTGCCAATATTTCCTCCGTTTTGGGCCAAATATTGATTTTGAAAGCTCTCTTGTGCTATTTCTTCAAACGAGTAGCCATTCAGTACCATTTCATATAAAGAGTCAGCTTCTTCTTTTGTTGAAGCATATAAATGAGCGGCTTCAAGTGTTGTATTGTAGCGAAGGAACAGATTCCTCAAATCATCTTCCGATACCTCTACCTCTTCTAAGATGATGTTATTTACATATTCTTCAATAAACACTTTTCTCTCAATCAAGCCCTTCTGAAGAAAGCTTTCAAAATCAATATCTAACCCAAGATCCCGGGCAAACACCGCTAACACGTAAACATCAAATTCAGACTCTAATACCGCAATTTTGTTTGCTTCTGATGGTACCAAAGTTTGACCCACCCGATAATAATTGCGCTTAAATGCATTCTGAAAGTGTTCTTCGGTAACTTTTAAATCTGTAATCTGAGCTAATACATCCCCACCCTCTTGAGTGTTTTGCTCACTGTTGCAGGCCCACACTAATAGTGTTAAGAATAATAGGACAATTATTTTGAGAGCAACTTTCAAGATTCCGCTATTCCAACAATTAATTTAGTTACTCCGATGAAAATAATGAAAGCGCTTACATTATTTCAAGAAGAATTTGCCGTTTTTTTAAAAAAAATTAACACTCTCTTAAAATACCTTATGAGAATAAAAAATAGACTCTTATTTGCATAAAAAGCGCTTTCATATATATAGCGAAAAGAAGGGCTTAATAGAGTCTGGAAATGAAGAATTTGAAAAAGATGCAATTATCCCTTTCTGCTAAATGTAATCTCTTACATATACTCAGTATGGAACAATGCTGAGAATTAAGAAATCACTTCTTCTTTTTTACCATAATTGCGTTGGATATAGCCATTGAGAATCGCTTTAAATTCGTTACCGATATTATCCCCTTTTAAAGTCATGGCATGTTCCCCATCAATATAAACCGGGGCCTTTGGTTCCTCGAAGGTTCCGGGAAGGGAAATCCCGATATTCGCTGCTTTCGATTCTCCCGGTCCGTTCACCACACAACCCATTACAGCAACATCCATTTCCTCCACCCCGGGAAAAGCATGTTTCCAAATGGGCATTGACTCACGAATGTAATCCTGTATTTCCTCTGCCAATTCCTGAAAATAAGTGCTTTTTGTTCTTCCGCATCCCGGGCAAGATGTAACCTGGGGAAGAAAACTTCTGAAATTCAAAGATTGTAAAATTTGCTGTGCAACCTGAACTTCTAATGCACGATCAGCGCCAGGTTCCGGGGTTAATGAAACCCGGATTGTATCCCCTATCCCTTGTTGTAAAATAGCTGAAAGCGCAGCTGCACTTGCCACCATACCTTTCATACCCATCCCGGCTTCCGTTAAACCAACATGAAGTGGATATGGTACTACTTCCGACATCCTTTGATATACTTCAATCACATCCTGCACGTGCGACATCTTGCAACTAATAATGATTTTGTTGGAAGCTAATCCCACTTCTTCCGCAAGCTTTGCCGAACGTTCTCCGCTTTCAATCATGGTATCAAACATAACTTCTTTTGCCGACTTGGGAACTGGAAGTTGATTATTCTTGTCCATTCGCTCAGCAAGAAGCTGCTGATCCAATGATCCCCAATTCACCCCAATACGAACGGGTTTATCATATTTGATAGCCTGCTCCACAATGGTAGTAAAATTCTTATCACGGGCTTTGGTACCGGTATTTCCCGGATTGATACGAAATTTAGCCAAAGCATTCGCCATATCGGGATATTTTGTGAGCAATACATGGCCGTTATAATGAAAATCACCAATAATGGGAACGGTTACGCCCCGGTTTATCAGTTTTTCTTTAATAAAAGGAACGGCTTTGGCCGCAGCGTCATTGTTTACAGTGATACGAACAAGCTCTGAACCAGCCTGATTGAGATGATCAATCTGATCTACTGTTTCATCAATATCAGCAGTATCCGTATTAGTCATAGACTGGACCACTATCGGAGCCCCTCCTCCAATCGCAACATCACCTACCATCACCTGGATCGTCTTTTTTCTTTCAACCGCTGCCATAGTTTCTGCCCTAACCTTTCTTACTTAATTCGAATAGTTTTTTCTTTTCCTCTTTGGTAAGAGAATCATATCCATTTTTTGAAATCTTCTCGAGAATTTCGTCCAATTCGGTTTGTTCAACTTCTTCAATGATATCCGCATCACTGACAATACTCATTTTTTTATTCTTAGGCTTAGCTTTTGAAGATTGAGACGGTTTCGACTTCTTAAACAGATATTCAATATAACGTGGAACGAAGCTCAGATCAGCGCCATTAGCTCTTGCTCTCATTAAAAGATAGCCGCCCAAAGCTCCACCCAGGTGAACAAGGCGGGCAACTCCATCACTGCTATTCAGGAACAGCACATCCAGAGCAATAAAGCCTCCCACTACATATCTGGCTTCAATCGGAGGAAGCAAAAACAACATAATTGGAGTTCTTGGAAATAGCATGGCAAAAGCAACCATAATTCCATACACAGCACCGGAAGCACCAATTACCGGTATCGGATTTCCCGCGATACTCAGTAAGATATCAACAACAGCCCCCGTTAAACCTGCTCCAAAGTAAACAGTCAAAAAACTTCTCGGCCCAATAGTTTGCTCTACCGGCCGTCCCATCCACCATAACCACAACATATTGAAAATATAGTGGAACGGATTGGCGATAGAATGAAGAAACATGTAACTAACTAACCGCCAGGGCTGGGTAATACTTGTCCATAAATCCGGCCGGAATGCCAAATAATCAACCAGATCGATTCCAAAAAAACCAAGCGTAACAAATTGTAGAAGAAATAAAACCGTATTAATTCCAATAATCGATCGAATGGCTATCGGCATTCCCATAAAGCCACGCTTCATGCTATTTCCAAAAGAATCGTATGCCATGCTTACTTTTCCTCACCTGATTTTATATACATACGTTAACCGAATACTAGTAGTATTCAGGGCGCTTAATTTTCCAGACTTTGATAAGAATATATCCAACTACCAATCCTCCTAAATGTGCGAAGTGGGCAACGCCACTGTCAGCACGAGTTAACCCCGATAACAATTCAAAAGCACCATACATTCCTACAAAATATTTGGCTTTGATTGGAATAGGTGGAATCAACAATACGATGTATCGGTCAGGGAACATCATTCCGAATGCAAGAAGTATTCCGAATACTGCACCTGAGGCCCCTATGGTATAAGTAAAATAACCACCCATTACCATATGGATAATCGCCGCACCAATTCCCGTTAATAGATAATAAATAATAAATCGTTTTGTTCCCCACAAGTTTTCAATGGCCTGTCCAAAAATCCAAAGTGCTATAAGGTTAAAAAGGATGTGGCTTAAATCGGCATGAAGGAACATGTAAGTTACCAGCTGCCATGGATAAAAAAGCCCTGTTCCAATTGACCAAAGAGCAAAATTTTGAGCTACAATTTCACCAAGCCCTGTCCAGGCGCCCGTAAACATGCTTTTTGTAAGAAGGAAGATAATGAAATTGGCAATCAAGAGGTTTTTGATAGCCGGAGGGAAAACTGAAAATTGGGTATTAGGCTGAAACTGACTCAAGCTGAATAGGTTTTTTTATATAATCTTTTTTGATTCGGGAATATACGTTGATGCCGCTTAAAGTTACGCCGGGAATTCCTTGCCCGGGATAGGTGGTATCACCAACCAAATAAAACCCCTTATAAGGCGTTTTATTTGGTGTCCAGTTTAGCAAGCTCCGTGCCATACTTTGGGGGATTCCACCTACCCTGCCTTTTTTACGGTATACCCACTTTTCCCAGGAAACCGGTGTTGCCAAATCCGCAATCTCAATTTTGGAGTGAGCAAAGCCAGGGAGCTTCTTGTTTAAGGTAGAAACTATAAAACTATGCACCTTTTTCTTCATCATTTCATAATCATCCCTCACGGAAAACCAGCTTTCAGGGTCTGCATGGCAAGAGATATTCAGGGTGCGTTGACCTTCGGGAGCTCTGGTTAAGTCTCCCCTTTTTGACATTGAAACAAAGATCGATTCAGAATCGGTGAATGGTACCCTCTCTCCATCAAGATGAATCTGATGATGAAGACCAAGGTTTTCAGGAAAGGAATCCGAGGTTGCAATACCCATTGTTAATGCGCTCCAGGCTTTTTCGAAACCCTGAGCCTGTTTCCGGAAATAGGGCTTCATTTCAGGATCCACAATTTCATCCATATTCCAAATGGGGATATTGGAAACCACAATCGGGGCCTGGTACACCTTCTGCTTTTTAGTGTAAACCAAATATTCTCCATCTTTTTTTTCTACGGCGTTTACGCCTTCTTTAGTAAATAATGATCCGTTTTTATCCTGGATAAAATTCTGAATGGCGTGGATCATTTTAATCAACCCGCCAGGTACATAATAATTGGAATAATTGGTGTAGGTGATTCCAGGTGCACCAAATAAAAACGGAGTTTCTTCCGACTTCGACTGAGCTGTGATCATTAATTGTTCATCCAGAAACCGAAGAAATCTGGCAGAATCCACTCCACATTTTCTTGCAACTGATTTTACCGAACGCTTTGCGTAAGGTAGCACCCAAACATCTTTTGGGTTATTACTGGTAGCAAGTTCCCACCATTCGGAAAAATGCAGCGGAGGAAAAAACGAATTCTGCAGCGAGACTTTCCAAACTACATCTGAAATATTAAAAGCGAGTTCCCAAAACTTCGTTTGTCCTTTGCGGTTCCCAAATACGCGAGCTGCTTCCTCTATCCATTCAGCCCGGTTCTTGAAACGGGTAATTGGTTCCCCATCCAACCACACTTTCATAGATGGGTTTAATTCTACCCTTGGAATATGAATCCCGGTTTGTTCTTCGAGATATCTCAAGGGTTGGTATTCGTCAAAACCGATAAGTGTAGTGGCCCCACTTTCAAAAATATACCCTTTCCGTGGATATGAAGACGAACACCCTCCCGGATGAAGAGCCGCTTCCAAAATGAGCACCCGGTAACCGTCATTTGCCAACAGTGCAGCAACGGTCATTCCGCCCATTCCCGAACCAATGATTATTGCGTCGTAGTCTTTGTTGATAGTCATGTTGGAAAAACAGAAAAGTGGATGCTCTCATTCCTAATCAATTCTATTTAATTAAAACTAAATTAATGATTAATTGGAATTAGTGAATAGTAAAATCAATACTTAATATTTCATTTTCTTCAGTCTGTGCCTGGCTGCTGGTTATTGTATAAATGATGGTTTTCGGGAGTGGCTTTCATTAACTATT
>JAKSCW010000573.1 GCA_022360375.1 Balneolales bacterium | reverse complement strand
TACCCATAAAATAGTAGACAATACCAGTCCGATTCCGGAAGGAACCCGCTTCTTTAATGAAGACGTTCAGAATAATGGTTACAAAACGGCATTTATTGGGAAATGGCATATGGGAGAAAGTGTGGATGATCCTAAGCCAGGCTGGGATCATTGGGTAAGTTTCAGAGGTCAGGGGGTATACTACAACCCCACGTTAAATGTAGACGGCGAAAGAAATTCCTATGAAGGATACACCTCCGATATTCTGACTGAATTTGCACTTGATTGGTTGAGAGAACGTGAGGATGACCCTGAAGAACCTTTTTTCCTGTACTTATCTCATAAAGCGGTGCATGCTGAATTCATACCCGCGGAAAGGCATTCTGGCTATTACAAGGATATTGATATTGAATACCCGGAAACTATGGACAATACAGAGCGGAATTACAGAACTAAACCCGACTGGGTAAAGGAGCAAAGATATAGTTGGCATGGGGTAGATTACGCCTATCACGGAGATATGAATTTTGAGGAATTCTATACAAGTTATCTGGAAACGCTGCTTGCACTTGATGAAAGCGTGGGGCGTGTTTTAGAGTATCTTGAAGAGTCTGGTCTGGATGAGGAAACTCTTGTTATTTATATGGGAGATAATGGTTTTATGCATGGAGAACATGGCCTGATTGATAAGAGGAATGCCTATGAGGAATCTATCCGGGTTCCTATGTTAGCATGGGCACCGGGTTATTTGGAGCCCGGAACCAGCATCGAAAACCTGGTAAGAAATATTGATGTTGCTCCTACCATTATGGAAGTTTTTGAAACAGAAAGCTCCATTGAGATGGATGGACTTTCTTTTTTATCGATGCTAACCAATCAGGCGGAAGTAGTAAACAGGGAGTTTTTATATGAATATTACTGGGAACCGGCTTTCCCACATACTCCAACTACCTTTTCGATCCGGGGTGATAGATATAAGTACATATACTATCACGGAGTGTGGGACCGAGACGAGCTTTACGACTTGCAGGAAGACCCGGAAGAAAAATATAATCTGGCAGAGGTTCCGGGATACATACCGTTAAGAAACGAGATGAGAAGTCGCCTTTTTGATGTAATGGAAAGGAAAAACGCTATGAATATTCCTGTAAGAAGATTTAACTGGCAAGCCGATGAAAAACTAATCCATGAAAAGTGATTTTGTAATGAGGCAAGCGTTGCCGGTTTAACGGGCAGCAGGGGGTATTGCCATGCGGGATGTTTTGCTGGTGTTCGGTCTGTAAACAACGGTGTGTCATTTCGAACGAAGAGAGAAAACTGAAGATTTGCGAAGTGCTACCTGGCTCTTTAGATTTCTCACCCTATTTGGAGGATTCGAAAAAACAAACAGATTGATTATTCAAAGTCCCGGTCCTTCTTCTTAAAACGTCATTATTAGTTCCGTAAGATTCACTTCCGTTGAAAGGTTCATTCTTTTCCGGAGCCTATACCTTCGTTCCTCCACACCACGGACAGAAATATTCAAGAGAGGCGCTATTTCCTTGGAAGCAAGATTCATTCGAAGATAGGCACATAACCTGAGATCACTAGGTGTGAGTTGAGGGTGTTTTTCTTTAAGCCGTTTGAAGAAATCACCATGAGCCTGATCATACAACTGTTCAAAAATTTCCCATTCATTTTCATCTTCGATACCCTGCTCAATTAATCTGGTAATCCTGCTGTAATAACTGGAGGGCAGCTTCTTACCAAGCTCCTTTTTTTGGTGGTCTACCTCCTTTTTCAGGGAAGAGAGCAGGTTGTTCTTCCGAATCATAGCCATGGTGTTAAAAGCCAATTGTGCTGATTTATGCTCTACTTCTGTTTGAAGCTTTTCGTTAGTGAGTTTAATCACTTCCTGTTCCGCTTTTTCCCTTTCTCTCTGTGTTTTTTGGTGTTTCATTTCAAGTTCTTTGCTCAAAGCCCGCCATTGTCTCCGGGATATGTAGAGTCTGATCATAAATATTAAACTGACGAGTATTAGGAAGTAAAAGAAATAAGCTCCTTTAGAAGAAAACCAGGGTTGATTAATCACAAATGGAAAATTGGCTGTCTCGGTAATTTTACCGTCCTGGCTTATAGATCGGACAACAAAAGTGTAAGATCCGGGAAGAAGTCGTTCAAAATTTACCTCAGTATCAGGTCCCCAGTTGCTCCATTCTGTGGTTAACCCGTCCAGTTTATACTGGAAAAAAACCCGGTTTCCTACCACTTGAGAAGAGGCCCAGGAGAGGAAGATGTTATTATTAGCATTTGCGATACTTGTTATCCTGGATTTGACAACAGGATCGATTTCCAGAATTTTTCCGCGGGAATTAGAAGCCCTTACTGACTGAATCATAACCCTGGGCTCCGGGTATTTTGATGCGTCCTGATCTTCTACATTAAGGATAGCAAAACCATCTGCTAAGCTAATTAAGTATGTATTCCCGTTGAGATGGCTAACATTTGGGTAGCCTTCAACCATCTCAAAACCGTACATATCCGGAATAAGTGTATACAGATGAGTTATACTGTTAAGATGTATCTCAAATAAGCTTATTTCAGATTCTTTTATTACCCAGTATCTGTAATTGCCAGCGGGTACAATGTTTTCAACAGCTCCTGTGGTAGTAAAATATTTATCCAGAGCGGTAAAAGGAACAAAAATACCATTAACTGCATCCCATTCATACATCTTATCTTCACTTGAAGTGAAGATTCTGCCATCAAATTTAAATACATTTTTTGGGTTTTCTGCTAACCCCTGGTCCTCCCCGATTTCAATAACCTGATCAATGCTGTCTAATGGAATATTGGGTTTAACCTGGAACATTCTCCTCACAGTATGCCCTAACCATATATTTCCCAAATGATCAAATTCCATAAAGCGCGCCGGAGCCCTGAAGCCAGAAAGTACATGTGATTCTTTCCAAATAGAATCCGATTTCTGATATACAACCACATCGGTATATGTGCTTTGTACAAGAACATCTTTAGAATTATGGGGGTAAGATTTTAATGTATATCCTCCGGAGATATTACTCACCCGTTCTAATGTTTTGTTAGTAATCAAATAGGTGCCATCGTTAAGGCCTCCGTAAAGATGGCCATCAAATTGGGTCAATAACCATACAGGACCCTGGGAACCAACAATCAGTTCTTGATCGTAGAAATAGCCATTTTTATCTTTTTTGTACCAATAAATTCCTTGATTGGTACCTACATAAAGTTCGTCGCGGTAGAGAGAGGCTGTATACACACTTCCAATATCATTAGAGGTACCCCGGTAGTTTTGGATTGGCGTATCAAAGGCGATATAAGCCAGGCCTTTATCCATACCTACCCAAATGTTCCCGGAAGTATCCACCGTAATTGAAAGAACAGTATTGTTTTTTAGTTGGCTTTCTGTGTTTATGTTCGCCAAAAGGTTTCCTTCGGTATCATAAATGTATACCCCGTTACGGATAGTACCAATGAAGATTTTGTCCTCTGTTCGGGTGATAGCATTGATATTGTTTTCCAACACTTCCTCGATACTTTCACTATTCCAGTTCTGGAATTCCTGTCCGTCAAAAGTATAAATACCTCTCGTGGTACCAATTAACAAAGAGGAGCCCCGGTATGGTACGATACCCCGAATTTCTTCCGAACCAAGGAATTCACTTCCCGGAATAGCAGATAAGGAATCTTCAACCAGTTCGAACAAACCATCCCGGATAAGTTGGGTAAAAACCTGTGCCCCGATTTTATACAAAAACATGTAGGAGCCCTGGGTATTCAGCCGATATACTTCCTCTTTGTTAAAAGCATAAATTAACCCAAAACTGTGGAAATAGACGGTGCCATGATGTTCTATGATTCTCCAAATCTCATCGTTCTGTCCCATTGGGGTTTCCAATTGATCGGATAGGGAGGTATACTGAAGAACCCCTTCTTTATCAGGTTCCCAAAAGCCGAATTCTTCAAAAGACCCTGTATAAATTCGATTATCTATATACGCAACCGAACGTAATACGGTTTGGTTAGGTATTTCAAAAAATTGGATTTCTGTGTTTTCCAGAACGATCAATCCAAGACTGTTTGCAACAAATACTCTCTCACCATCGGTGGCAATATCCCAGTTTTTGTTTCCCGCTCCATGCTCCTGCAAGTTATAATTGCTTATCCTGAAACTTAGTTGTGCATCAGCCTTACTAAATCCCAATACAAATAATGCTAATATGAGGCATGTGAGTCTAAGCATACAGCAGAATAGTATTCGGTTTAGATTAAAAAAAATGTAGTTCAATAGAATAATCAGGTTGTTGCCCGACAATTGTAAATATTGAACGATGCGCCATTATCTTGTATGCTTTCTATCGGCAATAGCTGGGTTGAATTTTAATGATGTATATTCATAAAAAAAAGTTTAATGCAAAAGTGTTTATTGCTGGCTGTATTCCAATTCCTGGATATACATTTCGAAATGGGATTTTAATGTATCGGTAACTGACTGTTGTTTCCGGTTTTAATAGGCCTGTTAAGGCATTTAGTAACGGACAGGAACAGTGGTTAAAACCTGCTACGGGCTGGCAAATGATGAATTCATTTGGAAAAGGGCTTGAAGTTCACCCTGATTTTTATGTTATCAGTTCGAGTGGGCAAGGCTATTAATCTTCAATAAAAGGTGATACAAACGGGGGTAGGTACCGAAAGTTCCTCTCCGGTAAAAGTTAAAGCCCCTGTGTCTTCATTAATGGTATAAATAGCTATGTTGTTACTGTTTTGGTTAGCAACGTACATCATGTCACCCGTTGGATTAATTCCAAAGTTGCGGGGGAATTCACCTTCAGAGGCTACATAGTCCAGTAGAGTAAGTTCACCGGAATTCTCATCTATGGAATAACTCACAATACTGTCGAATCCGCGGTTGGAACCATATAGAAATCTACCATTCGGATGTACGTGAATATCGGCGGTGGTATTGTCCCCGAAATAGGTATCCGGAAGCGTACGTATGGTTTGAATTTCTGTAAGGGCTCCTGTTTGTGCATTGTATGCCATTACTGAAACGGTACTATTCAGTTCGTTCATTATATAAGCAATGTCCAAGGTCGGGTGGAAGTCCATGTGCCTGGGGCCGGCACCGCCTGCAACACCCACAAATTCCTGTTCAGTTTTTGAAAGAGTTTGGCTGTTATAATCGATGTGGTAACTCCAGATTTTATCACTCCCTAAATCCGGCAAATAAAGAAAATTTTGATCCGGGCTTAGTTTAGTTTGATGAACGTGAGCGCTTTCCTGGCGCGGATGTGGTCCGGAACCTGAATGGTTAAGCTGCTGAACAAATTCCAGGCTTCCATCATCCTTTCGGGAATATACCATGGCTACCCCGCCCTGATAATTTGCGACAAATACCATGCTACCAGCTTCATCAGTACTTATGTGGGCAGGTGAACCCGCATTGGTAGGGTACCGATCGATATAGGTAAGACTCAAATCAGAGTTAATGGAATAGGCGTATACAAATCCGCTTTCTCCGCTTCTGCCTAACTCACTCACAGCATACAGGTGTCTGCGGTCGGGGGAGGTGGCTAAAAAAGATGGGTTAACAATCTCAGTAGTCGTTCCTACCAGCCCTAACGTACCCTCTTCCTCAATAACCGCAGAATAAATGCCTTCTGCCTGTCCATTTACCCAACCTTCATCACGCGTGTATGTTCCGATAAAAATGGTGGTGGGTTCCAGGTTTTCGTTAGGTTGATCTTCTCCATTAGAGGAATTGGAGTTGCAGCTCAGGCTTGAAGCGACCAACAGGAATAGAATGAGGGGTGAAAGT
>JAKSCW010000399.1 GCA_022360375.1 Balneolales bacterium | reverse complement strand
TCCACTTCTTCTTCTATCGTTGAGGATTTAGTATGGAACGAGGATGTAGACGTAATCATTGGGCCCCTCTTCTCTCAGGTTGCAAAAGAGTTTTCTATGGTGGCAGAAACCTATGAAATACCCGTGTTGCTTCCTCTGGCAAATGCAGATAGTCTTGATTTATACAATAACTATGTATTTCAATTGAATCCTGCTTTTGGTGCTCAGGGCAAGAGCATAGCTCGTTATGCAGTAAATGAACTGGGATACGATACTCTGGGAGTAATTGCAGAAAGAGGTTCTTTAGGAGCTCCTGCGGCCCGGGCTTTTCGGCATGAGGCAGAACGCAATGATGGTTTTGTGCAGTATTATTTCGTAGAGGATTTAGAATCCGTGGGATATGACATCCGCGATTATACCCAATTCTTCACTACCGACACATTGGACAGCATTCCAATGGTAAAGGCAGTATATGCTCCATTTACAGGCACAATAGCACAAACTCTTATTGAATCTATGCTCACAGAATTGGAAGCCATGAATAGTACGGTAGGAATTTTAGGATCCGAAGAGTGGCAAAACGTGAATTTAGATCAGCGACGCCTGGATTCCACCGTGGTTTATTATTCGGAATCTTTTAATATAGATACATCAACAACCGGGGCGGCAGAATTTATCACCGAGTTCCGGATCCGGTTCCAAACTGAGCCTAATGACTTTGCCTTTATTGGTTTTGATGCAGCTTCGATTGTTTTAAATGAATTAAAGCTGGTAAAGAACCCGAAATATCTGCGGGATTCACTTAAAGATTTGAACAATTATCGCGGCCTTAGCATAGATGTAAGCTTTAACGGTACCCATGTTAATCAGGATATTAAAATCAGGAAAGTGCTGCGTCAATCGGACCAGGAAACCTCAGAAATTGGGATCATTCAACCTGATCAACAAAAAAGATAGTTAACGGGATTCGTTTTCCCTGGCTATCCGGTATTGCTCTCTAAGCCAGCGTCTCCATTCTTCACTGGCTTTCTCATGCTCCTCAAATGTTCGTGTAAAGATATGACCTCCTTCAGGATTTGCCACCATAAACAAATAGTCATGCTCTTCAGGATATAGTGCGGCCCTGATAGTGCTTAGGCTTGGGTTGGTTACTGGTCCTGGGGGTAATCCTCTTCTTAAATAGGTGTTATAGGGGTGTTGAACACGATAATCCTCAAATAAAAGCCGACGGCGTTCTCCAATAGCAAAATTGACGGTAGGATCAGCCTCTAATCTCATTCTCCGATTAATTCGGTTCCAGTATAATCCACTAATTGTAGCTTTTTCTTCTTCAAGTTTAGCCTCCCATTCAATAATAGAGGCCATGATTACAATGTCATCAATGGATTTCCCTTTAGCACTGGCTGAGTCTGAATATACATCTACTACGTTACCTTGATATTCACTCAGGATCCTTCGGATAACATCTTTTGGAGAAATCGTCCAATACATTAAATAGGTTTCAGGAAGCATTCTCCCGAATAAGCCTTCTTTTGACAAGTTCAATTCATTCAGAAATAACGAATCTGAAAAAAGAGTGTCCAGTTCATTTGGTTCAAATTCAAGAAAAGAGGCTACAGAATTGGAGAAACGTGCCTGATCAATTCCGGGAAGTACAACAACAGGAACAGGGTCTTGAATGCCTCGCGCTAATTTGGAAAGTAACTCCTCATAAGAAGCATTTCCGGAAAGTGAATAATGTCCTTTTTGATAAATTCGCCAGCCAAGAAGCCTGGCTGCCCATCTGAGTTCCTGTTCTGAAAATTCAGTTTCTGATGTATTCAGGTATTGAACCAGCTCATCTATCCCCGAGTTTTGTAAGAGGATTAAGTTTATCTCGTTCTTAAATACAAGAGCATCATCAGCGCTTAGTCGTAGTTGCCGAGAGCTAAATGTGAGTAACATAATCATTAAAAACACCGAGCTCCCAAGTAAGAAATCCTGCTTACTCAGATTGAACAATCGAAATAAATTCATCCCTAAAGATAGCATACTTCTGCTAATTCTGGAATTGCATAGATTTTTCAAAACCGATCAAAAAAAATGAATTCTTCCGTAACTAAAGCCAGAAGGCGACCGTAATAACGCCGGAAGAGCAAACAAGCTTTTGGATGCTGCAAAGCACCAAATGCCCTAAAGAAAAACCCGAACTTTGACCGGTTCGGGTTTCTTTTTTTATTTGGCTTTAAGAATCAAAATAGTGACATCATCTTCCTGAGGTGCTTTTCCACTCCAGGAAGACTTCAACTCAATAAAGCTATTAAGTATTTCCTGCGGAGATTTATTCGCTTCTTTTTTAAGAAGCTCGGTAATCGGTTCAACGCCAAGCAACTCTCTTTGCTCGTTAAATAGCTCTGTCAGGCCATCAGAAATACAAAAAAGGATATCCCCTTCTTCAGCCTGCATCTCAATTTCCGTGTAAGGAAAATCGACTTTTACTCCTAAAGGCATCGCCTTCAAAATCACTTCTTCAATCGTTTCTGACTTAGCCTTATACCAAAATGATTGAGGCATACCCGCAGATGTGAACGTTACTTTATGTCCCTTTACTTTGAGAAGCATTAAGCCCATGTACAGCATCTTCAGGTCAAGATTTCTGATACCTGATGAAATTGAGCGTAAGGTTTCTGTTAATGTTGATGAGCTTATACTTGAATGAAAAATGCTTTTTACTGTAGCAACGATAATACCTGCTTTCATTCCATGTCCGGTTGCATCACCAACAGCTACTACAAATTCATCTTTCGAAGATTCATAGAAATCGTAATAATCTCCGCCAACCTCGTATGCTGTTTCCATTTTCGCGGCAATATCCCAGTATTTTGATGTAGGCAAAATAGCAGGCAGCATAGAAAGCTGCAGAGCCCGTGCTTCTTCCAGTTCCGCAGTTTTACGCTCATTTTCAGCCTCCAATAGTTTTTGCTGGAATTCCTTTTCTTTATTTCTTTTCTCCTGATCTATCGATCTGTCCGAAAGATGCTTTACCTCCAGGTATTTGTGTTCCAGTTTTATTTGTGCTTTTGCAAAATCACGTAACAGAAAAAAGGAAATGGATGCTGTAAGTAAAGTGATACCGTTAGTACTATTCAGAATAGGAAACCCAGCTTCCCAAAACTCCAGACTTGATGAATCCACAGTTACACCCAGAACAATTAAACCGAATATTCCCCAGAGGATCAAATCTACAGGTGCTTCTCTGATTTTTTCAAGAATCATAACTCTACTGAATTCCAATAAAGCGACAAACGATACAATAGAAATGATCAAAGACAGCTGCAAAGTAGAAAACATAGAAAGGACAGCGATGATCAAACTGATTAAAAGGAAGCCTACCAGTACAACTTGTTTGTTCTTGCTTTTGAATAAGTATGCGAATTTTAGCACACACAATATGGTAATTACCCAGGCAATATGTTTTCCGTAAAACGCAAATACTGAATACTCCGGATCAACAAATAATTCATTTACATATTTACAACATGTAAACAGAGCCACAGAAGCAGCTAAAAATGTGAAATAAAAATTCTTTTGTCCTGAAGGATAGAAAATCAAAAATAACAGATGAACAATACTCAGCGAGATAAGAAATACAATAATAGAAATAATGTATTTCTGTTGGATTTTTTGCTTTTTAGTTTCTGCCAGAAAAAAATCATAATCAATAAATGCCAGGGAAAAACCACTGGTTATCCCTAATCTGTTAAAGTCTGAGTACCGCATATTTCGGTACCTGACTACTATCTCATAATCTGTTGTGTCTGCAAATTGAATGAACCGGGGCAAAGACTGTTTCTGAGAACTATTTTGCTCTGGTATGCTCGAAATTGTACCTAATCTGAATATCAAACTACCGTTTATATAAATCTCAGAAGCTCCGCTATGTTCTGAGAATTTGAGTGCAACAGGCTTGTTTGTAAGACTTTGGTCAACCTTTACTTTTGTTTTGAACCAACCGGTACCTTGCCAACCGGTAAGTTCCTGTTCGGAAATAAAATCGGGTTCAATGGGTTCCCACCTTTCAATGGAAAGTGAATCGTTTAGCCATTGGAAATTATCCCCACCCATTCCTTTCCACTCCCCTAATTCCACGTATCCGGACTCTTCGAGGTCTTCACTGAAAATTTCGTTTACTCCGCTCTGGGAGTAAACCAGGTTGGAAACAAAAAAAACGATAACGAATGAAACGAATGTTATTTGTATGATCTTGTTCAATGCCTGCCTGCTTCTTGGTTGTTGAAAACCTCAATCAAAAATAAGATATGTTCATTAAGTGGTTTATCAATCAATTCTGTTCCTTTATGAATGTCTTTTCTTGATACATTAGCTGCAAAATTTGCGGTTTTAAGCTTTTTGGTCACAGATTTTGGTTTCATACCTTCAAAACCTGTTGGTCTCATCAACGATACGGCGTGCATAAACCCGGATAGTTCATCACAGGCAAATAGATAACGTTCCATTTCCGTTTCGGGGTGTTTCCCCGTACGTTCCGGAGCATGGGCTTTAATTGCATCCAGCACAGTATCAGAGTACCCCATTCCAGGCAATATCTCATTCACAGCTTTATTTGGGTGTTCATCCGGGTACATTTCCCAATCTAAATCGTGTAATAAACCAGCAGTCCACCACTCTTCAATCTCGGATTCCGTTTTGTTCAAAGATTTGGCGTAAGCTTCCATAGAGGTTGCAACCATTATACAATGATACGCTAACGCATCATTCTTAATATATTCTTTAAGAAGAGTTTTTGAACTATTTCTTGGAATCATGGATACAAAATAATTAATTAGGGTTCTAACGGGTTAATAGTGGGAATCTGAAAAAATAATATTGAAAATGCTGACTAAAAAACTACTGATGCTCCCTTTTCTTTTATTGATTGGGTGCGTAACGAATACGGAAGAGATTGATCTTCCATCCTCTGAACTGAGTTTTGCCGGAGATATTCAACCAATCTTAAGCCAAAATTGTAATAACTGCCATGGTGCCGGGCAAAATAATTTTAATTCCAGCTCTTATGCAGCAGTAATGGCAAGTGTAAGTCCGGCAAATGCTTACAATCGTAACCAGGTTGTTCCGGGTGATGCTGATGCCAGTCCTTTGGTTGATAAAATTGAACCTAATCCTGAGTTCGGAGGAAGAATGCCTGTAGGTGGATCGCTTTCTTCGGCTGAAATTAATGCAATAAGAACCTGGATTAACGAGGGGGCGCTGAATAATTGATATGAAAAAAATATTAGCACTGATTCTGATTTTTATATGGTCCGAACAGGGACTCAGCCAAACCTACTATTCTGAAAATGGAAAGGTCACTTTCTACTCAAAAGTACCTTTGCACAATTTTGAAGGAAACTCTGAGAGTCTTGTAGGTTTAATAAACGTTGAGGAAAGTATCGTTGATTTCTACCTGGATTTGGAAACTCTTAAGACCGGGAATGGAAAAAGGGATAAAGATATGAGGCTCACCTTGGATACAGAAACGTATCCTTTCGCAGAGTTTTATGGCACCCTTACATCTGATTTTGATATGGAAAGCGCCACTGAACAGGAAGCTGTTGTGTCCGGGTCGTTCAGTATTCATGGTATTTCAAAAGATGTTGAAATATCAGGCACTCTTCTTCCCACCAATGAAGGAGTTCTTTTAAAAGCCAACTGGATACTAAGCATGGACGATTATGACATTGATCCTCCAAAATTGCTGATTATGAAAGTAGATGATGAGCAAGAGATTAAAATTGAAATATTGTTAACTCCATATAGCGAGGATTCAAAATGAAAAAAATCTGCACTTTCCTTCTGTTTCTTTTTATATCCGGTTCTGTGTTTGGTCAGATGCAAAGACAAAGAGCTGTACAGGATGGTCCTGTTGATGAATTATTTCTTATCGGTTCTATCGCGGGAATGAGCACCGTAACAAACCTGGAAGCCCGGAACCTGAATAGCTTAATCATGCACAATTTTGGCACGGTTGATAGTGGAATTGAAGAGTTTTGGGGGCTGGATCAGGGCGCTGCAGTCCGCTTGGGAATTGACTATGGTATTACGGATAAACTTACCGTAGGTATTGGAAGAACGAGTCGTGAAGACAACGTTGATTTGCGGTTCAAATACACGCTTCTTCGTCAACTTAAATCTGATAAAATTCCAGTTGAGATTGCTGTAAAAGGCGATATCGGAGCCAATACCCAGGAGAATTTCAGTTACGAGGATTTTACCCTGGTTGAACGCCTTAACTACCTGGGTGCTGTAATGGTGGCACGCAAATTTAATGAGCGTA
>JAKSCW010000255.1 GCA_022360375.1 Balneolales bacterium | reverse complement strand
CCCTTGCAGTAGAGACATTTACAAAAACCGAAAACGGAATTTCGGCAAAAGTAGTGCTGCGTGCACCACAAACGGCACTCACCTCCTACGATCTTACCCTGGATGAAAACGGCGGTATTGAAACACTTACAAGCTACAGATATCGCAACTCTGATGGTTTTGAAGGGGGTGGAACATTCAACCAGTCCATTACAAAAGAAGGTGACAGCCTGATTGTTGAATATATTACCAACAGCGGTACGGAACGCCGTTTTTCGGTATTAAATCAGGAAGGAACCCTCCCTTTCATTGATATGGTGCACTGGCCGTATGAATTGGCTCTTATTAATGCGGAAGAATCCGGAGCCGACACTACGGTTCAGAAATTGATTTCCGGAAGCAGAATTGCGGATTTCATCATTGCAGATTTAGGAGGAGACAACAGGACTATCCGTCATCCTTCCAGGGGGGTAATGGATGTGGTAGTGAATTCTTATGGTGAGTTGGCAGAATTGGATGCAGGCCAGACTACCCGAAAACTCACGGTTACCCGTGAAACGGGTATTGATATTAATACGATCGGAAAACGCTTTATGGCGCTCGATGCACAGGGCCGTAGCTTTGGTTCACTTTCAGGTGCCGTTGAGGAAACGTTTGAATTTGGTGGAACCACATTCACTGTTTCCTATGGTTCCCCATCGAAAAGAGGAAGAGACTTATTCGGTGGAATTGTTCCTTACGGTGAACGATGGCGAACTGGTGCTAACCGTGCAACGCATTTTAGTACCAGCCGGGACCTCAGGTTCGGTGATATTGATATGCCGGCAGGTGAATATACCTTCTTTACTATTCCTGAGGCTGATGGTGGCACCTTTATTATCAATACCCAAACCGGGCAAAACGGTCGGTCGTATGATGAATCAAGAGATCTGGGAAGGTTACCAATGACTGTTTCAGAAATCGATTCTGAAGTAGAAAACTTCACGATTACAGTTACCGAAAATAGCAATGGCGGTTCGGTGAACTTAATCTGGGGTAACACTATGTACTCTATAGACTTTACGAACAATTAGTCTCCTACTAAAGCGATTTTTTAAGTACCTTTTACAGTATCCGATAAATACAGTAAACCTGTAACCATGGATAATCATACGCTATTATTCCAGCGGCTGATGGAGAATATCAGCGTAAGCGTATTCTTTAAGGACCTGGAAAGTCGCTTTATTGCTATTAATAAAACCTGTGCGAATAAGTTCGGAATTTCTGATCCGGAGGAGGCTATTGGTAAAACCGATTTCGATTTCTTTTCTCTGGTTCATGCACAGGTTGCTTTTGAAGATGAACAGAGAATTATCCAAACCCTTCAGCCCCTTATCAATAAAGAAGAGAAAGAAGTGTTTCTTGAGGATGGCGGGGAAATGATACGCTGGTCTTCAACCAGCAAATTTCCGTTAATAGCAGAAAGCGGGGAGTTAATTGGTACGTATGGAGTTTCGAAAGATATCACTGAAAAAAAGCTAAACTACCAGGAAATTGAACGTCTTAAAGATCAGGTTGAATCCATTTTGAATGCGGTTCCAAACCTGATTTTTGTGAAAGATAAGCAAGGGATTTTTCGGATGGCTAATGCTGCAGCAAATGATTTTTTCAGGAAAGCGCACGGCAGTGTTATTGGGAAAACAGATGAAGATTTAGGTATCTCTATTGATAGAGCAAAGAAATACAGTTTGGTTGAAAAGAAGGTAATTGAAAACCAAAACCCGGTATTTTTCCCCGAAGAGAAAACAACACTTTCGGATGGATCAGAGGTTTGGCATCAAACCCTGAAGGTTCCGTTTAAAATCTCAAAAACCAATGAACCTGCTGTGCTTTCTGTGATTACCGACGTCAGTAATCGCATTAAACAGGAATACGAGCTTACTCAGTCCATCAAAACGATTGAAAAACAAAATCACCGGTTGTTAAATTTTGCTCATACGGTAACTCATTACCTCAGGAATTATGCAGGTGGAATTACTATGCTCATTGATTCTATGAAAAGGGAAACGGATGAGACAGTTAAGGAATCCTACTTTGAGCTATTGGGTGTTGCTGCCATCCGGCTTAATAGCACCATTAATGACCTTAATGAAATTATTGACAAGCAACACAATG
>JAKSCW010000442.1 GCA_022360375.1 Balneolales bacterium | reverse complement strand
CGTTGAAAGAAAAGATGTATGAAAACCCAGAGCCCCTCACTCCTGGAATGTTTGGGTATTCCATACTTCGTGCATCACAAGAAAGCGAGTATTTCAACGATGTATTCGATTTGCTTCTGAAATTTGGCATTCCACTTGAAGGGATACATACCGAAACCGGAGACGGGGTGTATGAAGCGGCAATTACGGTTGATGAGATTCTTGAATCAGCTGACCGTGCCTCATTGTTTAAAACTTCCGTAAAAGAGATTGCCTCACGGCACCAGATTATGGCCAGTTTCATGGCCAAATGGAATCCAAATCTTCCCGGTTGCAGCGGACATATTCACCAAAGTTTATGGGATAACGAAGGCAATAATCTGTTTTTTGATCAGTCCCAACCGCAGCGAATGAGTACGTTAATGGAATCGTACATTGCCGGGCAATTGCATTGTCTTCCCTATCTCATGCCCATGTTTGCTCCTACAATCAATAGCTATAAACGGTATGTAGAAGGCTCCTGGGCAGCTACTTCGATAAGCTGGGGTATCGAAAACCGGACAACGGCTCTCAGGATCGTAAATAATTCAGAAAATGCTCTCAGGATTGAAAACCGCGTTCCGGGGGCAGATGCTAATCCCTATCTGTCAATGGCAGCGAGTTTAGCGTCTGGGTTGTATGGTATTGAGCATAATTTGAAATTGAAAATACCCGCTACCCGCGGAAATGAATACGAAAACAAAAATTCGGGTACGCTTCCTTCAAACCTGGTTGCCGCTACCCAAGCCATGAAGAACTCTGCCATTCCTAAACAACTTTTTGGAGAAGCTTTTGCGGATCATTTTGTAAGAACAAGAGAATGGGAAAGCCGGCAACACGATCCAAAGGCGGAAAATTGGGAACTGCGAAGGTATTTTGAGATTATCTGATGGCCTATACTAATTTCAATCAAATTGTGCGGGAAGCCTGGGAACATTATGATCCCAGCAGGGAAATTGTTCGCATAGTAGATGTAAGTGCGAAAGTTTCAACCAATCATGTATACCGGATTACACTTAAGGACCGCAATTTTATTATTGCAAAGCTATCCTACTTCGGGAAATACGAACATTTCCTGGAAGACCATACCATCATTAATTCTTTATCTAATAATCTTCCCTTTCCCTATGAGAACTTTCTTGCCCGGTCTCTGATGAAAGGAAATGAATTGTTCGTATACCGCTTTCAGGATGATATGGTAAATGCCTGGGTGGTGTTTTACCGTCCGGTAAAAACAAAAACTAAATTGCCACGCCGACTTGATGAAGACCAGATAAAAAGGTTTGCAAATGAAGCAGCCCGTTTTCATATCGCATGCACTTCTATCCGGTATACCCTCCCGAAATCTTCGAAAACCATGCTGGTCGATATCCAGGACCTAACAGATTTACTTGATACTGAACCGGGAAGGTTTGCCTTCCGGGAACATTTGGATTTGATTTATGAGCAATGCGAGATGTTTATACAAAATTACACCGCATTGGATGCCGGCTCGATGGACCGAATCCCCGTGTTTGTTGATTGGAATATTGGAAACTTCTCTGTTACCCCCGGCCTTAAATTATATTCCCGGTGGGATTATGACTGGTTCAGAATGAGTTCCAGAATCATGGATTTTTATTTCTTCAGCCGGGTTGTTTCTGATGCTGGCGACCGTACTGTGTTCACCTACAACATGGATGTACTTACCCAGGACCGTTTCCTTCTTTTTTTGAAAACCTACCACAACAAGTTTCCGCTAACTGAAAACGAGATACTTTTTCTTAAGGAATGTTACCGGTTTTTTCTTCTGAATTATGTGGTGAAATACGGCAATTACTTTTTCCATGAAGTCTTTGCCCGTAAACTCCAGAAAGAAGCTTTTGAAACCCACCTTCCTTCCATCGAAAAAGAATTTAAGCCAAAACCGTTACTTTCTGCCTCAGGATTTTAATATGAATTACCCATCCTTCTTTGATATCGCCAAAGACTTTAAAGTGATTATGCTCGATTCCTACGGAGTTATCAAGAATCATCAGGGACAAATTGAGGGTGCAAACAACACCATTCATTGGATTAAAGACCAGGGAAAAACATTTCGGATTCTGACCAATGATGCATCCCGAAGCCGGGAACAACAAAAGGCGAGTCTTGCAAAAATAGGATTGGATAACATTGAATTACATGAAATTGTTACCTCCGGGATGATGGCTAAACACTTCCTTAAGCAGAAAATAAAGAAAGGGAAGATTGCTTACCTGGGAACTGAAAATTCCGCTGAATATATCCTTCAATCCGGGTTGGAGCACATCCCTGTTTCTGATATTGATCTGAATGACCTTGATGAAATATCTGCATTTGTTTTCCTGGATGATGAAGGCTTTGACTGGAATTTCGACATTAACAAAACGGTAAATATTCTCCGAAAAAAAACCATGCCTGTGATCCTTGCCAATTCAGACAAGTTCTATCCTGTTGCCAAACACGACGTAGCCGTAGCAACAGGTGGAATAGCCAAATTGGTTGAGAATATGCTCCACCGAAAATTTATCCATTTTGGAAAGCCGGATTCACAAATGTTTAT
>JAKSCW010000441.1 GCA_022360375.1 Balneolales bacterium | reverse complement strand
TTTATTAATAAACCCATTAAAATAAGGTAACGTCATTTCAACCAGTAAAACGGCTAACAATAAACTGATGAAGGCGATAAGAAACGATTCTCCTATAAATTGTCGAATTAAAGAAGTACGATATGCCCCCATTACTTTTCTAAGCCCCACTTCATTTGCCCGTTTTGCTGAACGGGCTGTGGAAAGATTCATGAAGTTGATGCAGGCGATGAATAGAATAAACAGGGCTACAGCAGTAAATATGTAGATGTACTCAATATTCCCGTTTGCCTCAATCTCGGAATCTAAATGAGAGTGCAGGTGAATATCTGTAAGGGGCATTAAGTGCAACGACATGGTTCTTGAAGCCGGAAATTCAGCATCGAATTGTTCCTGGGGGAAAATTTTGTCAATAAAATCGGGCATCAATGCTGTTATTTCATCCGCGCTGGCATTTTCCTCCAGAAGTAAAAAGGTGGAGAAATTATTGCTTCCAAAATTCCCCATAAACGATTCATAACCTCCATAGAATTCAATAACAGGTTCCATAGAACCCAGAATATCAAATTGGAAGTGAGAGTTTACCGGGATGTCTTTTACAACTCCGTTAATCTGGAAGGGAAATTCCATACCGGAAAGGGAAAAAGTGAGGGCTTCCCCGACTACATCAGTACGCCCAAAATATTTTATAGCAGTGGTCTCATTCACCACGATCCCATCCGGAGAGACTAATGCTGTGGATGGGTCTCCATAAATCATCTCCCACGAGAAAACGTCAAATACTTCCGGGTCGGCAAAGAAGAATCGATCCTCCTCAAAAAACTTGTCCTCGTAACTGATTACCGGATCAACGTTGTAAAAACGAACGGCTACTTCAATTTGAGCATCAAATTCTTCTTCCAATAATTCTGCAAATGGTGGGGCCACATGTCCAAGGTGTAAACTGGTTTCTCCATCCTGGTTTCTCCACTCCCTCGATACCCGGTAAATCTGATCTGAATTTTCATGGTATTTGTCATAGCTCAATTCATCGTTTATGAAAAGGAGGATCAGAATAAAAGCGGTTATCCCAAGGGCTAACCCAAACACATTGATAAAAGAATAGCTCGGGTTTTTGACGAGATTCCGAAGGGCGATTTTGAAATAGTTTTTGTACATAATTATTCCGTTTTAAGGCTGTCGATAGGATTGGCGAGTGCAGCGGAAATGGATTTATAACCCACAGTTAAAGCAGCTATTAAAACGGTGCCCAGAAGTGCTCCGGCAAAGATTTCAAAGCCAATATCAATGCGATAAGCAAAATCCTGGAGCCATTGCTGCATGAAATAATAGGAAACAGGGGCTGCAATCAGGAAGGAAACTCCTGTGAGTAAACCAAGTTCTGAGCCAAAGATTTTTAAAATATCAAGGATATTGGCTCCTAATACTTTTCGAACCCCGATTTCTTTAACCCTGGTGGTGGCCATATAAGAAACCAGGCCAAACAAACCTAAGCTACCAATGATGACTGCAATGATCGTGAAAATGTTCATAATACTTGCCGTACGTTGCTCATTGCGATACATCCGGTCGATGTGATCTTCCAGGAAGACATATTCAAAAACCGCAGAGGGGAAGGCTTCGTCATAGGCTTCTTCGATATCTGCCAAAGCCTGAGAAAGCATGGCAGTGTTTACTTTGATAGCACCTACATAAAAATTGCTTCGGGCACCCAGAACCACGGGCCTTAGTTCATATTGAAGAGAAGAAGTATTAAAATCATTAACAACTCCTACAATAGGGGCCGTATCACCCCAAAAGGTAAGTTCCCGGCCAATTAAGCCTTCCAGATTATCTCCGAACCCGGCCTGAATAGCAAGGGATTCATTCACGAGGAACATATTCACTGTGTCGGAGGGTTGAATATTTGTTCCGGCAAGTAACCTGATACCGTAAGCTTCAAGGAAATCCGTATCTATGAACTTAACATCTGCATCATTTTCGGCCCGAATGGTGTCATACTCAATCACATAGTTACCACCCCATACATTTCCATGAGTAGTACCGGTGTTTGAAAAGCTAACCGTATGAATACTGCTTTGATTGGTTAGCGTGCTTTTAAAGGTTTCCAGGGTAAGTTTATCCCTGGAAGGAATGTCAATTTGAACTACGGCTTCTTTTTCAAAGCCTAAATCCTGCTGGTTGAAATGCTGTATCTGACTTGCAATAGTAATCGTACCTATGATCAGAATTTGAGTAATAGAAAACTGTACGATGATTAAACTTCGGCGGAGTAGTAAGCCCTGTCCATAACTTGCATTTATTTTGTTACGAATGGCCTCAATAGGATTAAAGGTAGATAGATAATGAGCGGGATACCATCCTGCAATCAGCGTAATTGTAATCAATAAAACAATCAGGAAAAGGATAACATTGGTGTTTTCCAGGAAATCCAGTTGTGGAGCAATCCCAAGAACGGGTTCAATTCCCTGAAGCACCAATTCGGTGAATCCTATGGCAAGGATAATGGAAATCAAAGTCACAAAAGCAGTTTCTCCTAAAAAATGCAGCGTTAATTGCGGGCGTGTTCCTCCTAATGTTTTTCGTAACCCTACTTCCTTAGAACGTTTTACCGCAATAGCTGTATTCAGATTAATGAAGTTTATACAAGCGGCTATCAGCAGGAAAACTCCAATAATTCCCAGAGCGTATAAGGTTCTTTTTTCTACAACCCTGCCACTATAATTGCCGAACCGGCTGTCATAATGTATCTCAGATAAAGGCTGCAAAAAGTATTCGACAACTTCGGCCCGTTCTTCGCTTCTATACTTGGCAATGATGGGATCGAACTGCGCATTCACATCTTCCACTGAAGTTCCCGGTAGTAATTTTACATACGTTTGTACTGAAGAAGAAGAGCTTCCCCAATTGTCATTCTCAATGGTATTGCCGTCCCTGTTCCTGGAATTATGGCTTGCAAAAGCCACAAAAGGAAAGTCGGTTTGCTCAGGATAATCCTTAACCAGGCCCGTTACCGTAAAATCAGTGAAAGTATGGGTGAGTATAGTCACTTCTTTGCCTAGAACATTAATAGTTCCGAAAAGCTTGTTTGCAAATGATTCCGAAATGACCAAAGAATTTGGAGCCGAAAGAGCGGTTTCCGGAGTACCCGCCAGCCATTCATAGTGGAAAATCTGGAAATAGGCTTCTTCAACATACACGAAGTTTTCTTCCTTAAATTTTCGCTGAGTTATTCCCTGTTCCTGGTAAGAGAAAATAGCCGTGTTTGCATAATTGTTATTTACCTGGCTAACTACTTCCAAGCCCGATACTTCTTCTTCAATGGTTTGTGCAAAGGGGTAAGGACCGCCCGTGTCATGGCTGATATTCCCAAATTCTGAATCCTCGCGTACAACCCGGTAAATGCGGTCGCTGTCTTCATGCCATGTGTCATAGTTAAGGTCATATTGTATCACCAAAAAAATGACCAAAGCACAGACAATGCCTAACGTTAAGCCTCCGATGTTTATGAGAGTTTGGCTTTTGTTTTTAAGAAGGTTTCGTAAAGCTAATTTGAGATAATTGTTAAACATGGAGGTACTTTGAAGGTTACTAACTATTCATTTTTCAGGCTTTCCACGGGGTTAGCAGTAGCAGCCTTTATAGATTGCCAGCTTGTTGTTGTAGTGGATATGAGGAAAGCAGCTATACCTGCAATCAGGAATACTCCGAACCCAATTTCAATGCGGTAAGCAAAATCGCTGAGCCATTTATTCATTACATACCATGAAAATGGAATGGCTACCACAAATCCAATGAACACAAGCTTTAAAAAATCAAAAGATAGCAGGGTGAGTATGCTGGATACGCTGGCTCCTAATACCTTTCTTATTCCAATCTCTCTTGTTCTTAGTTGAGCGGCGAAGGCAGTTAAACCGAGCAGCCCCATACAGGATATCAATATCCCAATGCCAGCAAATAAGGAGAAAATGGTTCCTAGTTTTTTATCCGTTTCATAAAGCTGATCCATTTGGTCATCCAAAAAACCATAGTCAAAAGGTAAGCCGGAACTCAAACCTTCCCAGGTACCTTGCAGATAAGGGAGAAGTGTTTCCAGTTGATTTTTTTCGTAACGAATCAGAAGTAGTTCTCCACCTGAAAAAGTGCTGCTTGGTGTGCGGATAGAACTAATGATAACGGGGGTAATATCAGCCCGAAGTGTTTGAAAGTGGAAGTCTTTTACAACTCCAATGATTTTATTTTCGTTAGAAAGAGTCTGGCCAATGGCTTCGTTTGCATTAAGCCAGCCCATTCTTCGTTGCATTGCCTCATTAATTACAATTGCATCTTGCAGGTCATCCGAACGGTTTTCATCAAAGTATCTCCCCGCTACAATTTCCAATTCCATTGTTTTGTCAAACTCTTCATCAGTTGAGATGACGTGTGTACTGATTTGCTCTTCCGGCCTTTGGGGATCAAATTCATCACTCATAGAAAAGTAAAAGCGTCCGGGTATCCCATTTGTATAAGAAGCTGACAAAACGGAAGGGTGATTCCGGATGGTACTTTCTAAGGCATTTTTGTCAGAAACCTGGTCGAGTGGTATGTAAAGTGCATTTTCTTTATTAAAACCCAAATCTTTCGTTAGCAGAAAATCCATTTGTGAAAGCACTACTATGGTACATACCATAAGTACAGTAGAAATACCAAACTGAAAAACTACAAGAGTTTTTCTGAGATTTATTCCACCTATTTTATTTGAACTATATCCCTTTAATACGGTAGCCGTTTTAAATCCCGATAAAAATAAAGCCGGGTACAGGCCTGTCAATGCTCCAATGCCCAAAGTGATTAGCAATAACAGGATCAGAAACTGATAGTTTTCAATTAAACTGAGGTTTAGAGATTTATCAAAAAATTGATTAAAACCGGGAAGAAACAGCTCGCACAGTAAGAGCGCAAAACCAAGTGAAAGGATAGAGAGGAAGAGGGATTCTCCCAGAAATTGTTTAATCAGTTGCGATTTTTTAGCCCCTAATACTTTTCTGACACCAACTTCTTTCGCACGTTGCATACCTTTAGCGGTAGATAAATTGATGTAGTTGATGTTGGCAAGTATCAGGATAAAGAGCGCAATAGAAGAAAAGATATAGATATAGGTGAAATTCCCTTTGAAACCATCGGTTGTGATCAGGTCTGACAGATATAGTTCTGTAATGGGGACGAAAAGGTAATTTGTGTTAGGAGCCCGCGCTTCACCCAAATGTGTATCAAATACCTGGTTGGCGATTTCCTGATGATCATCTATTGGGCCTTCACCTTCCAGTTTAATAAAGGTGTTGTACATACTTGCACCCCAGGAATTTGAATTACTTCTTGTAGAAGACAATCCCTGAATGGAGAATACCACATCAAAATCAAGGTAAGTGTTCTTACGTAGATTCTCTGTAACTCCGGTAACTGTGTATTCAGAAATCCCATAGCGATCTATAGTTAGCGTTTTTCCTATTGGGTTTTCTCCCGGGAAAAACTGTTCTGCAATTTTGCTGCTAATAACCACTGTACCGGGTTCCTGTAAAACATCTTTTTTATCTCCGAGTTTTAAAGGGAAACTGAACATCGAGAAAAAGTCGGGACTTGAAGAAATTGCAGTAAAACCACTTGTAAAGTCTATTCCGTCTTTACTTATCCGGGCAGGATTTGGTGGTGTTATGGTGGCGTACATAGTTGCATTAACAACTTCTTCAACAGCGGTTTTGCCAACAGGGTATTGGGTTATTATGCTTTTTTTAAATTCACCTCCAAATTTTCTTTCAACACCTACAAAATAAATTTGATCTTTGTCTTTGTGGAAACTGTCATAACTCATTTCATCGGTTACAAATAACAAAATTAATATGAAGCTGGTGAACCCTATAGACATGCCAAAAACATTGATCAGGGAATAAAACTTATTCGCTTTAAAGTTTCGAAGTGTGATTTTGATATAGTTTTTAATCATGAAGTTTCCCCTTATTCGTTCTTCAGGCTTTCCACGGGGTTAGACAGGGCAGCTTTAATTGATTGGAAACTTATAGTAGCAAAAGCGATAACGATGGCAACTAAACCACTGAGTACAAATATCCATGGACTAATTTCTATTTTGTATGCATAGTCTTGAAGCCACTCGTTCATCAAGTACCAGGCAATAGGGGAGGCTACTAAAAACCCAAGGGTGATGAGCCAGAAGAAATCTTTTGAAATAAGCGTAAGAATACGTTCAGCAGAAGCTCCC
>JAKSCW010000440.1 GCA_022360375.1 Balneolales bacterium | reverse complement strand
TTATTGAAAATTGCCCCATGACCAATGCATTTCGCATGAAAGTGTTTCCTTTACCTCCTTTGGTCATATTTTTAAAGATACCGGAAGGTCTCAATGAAGACATATAGAAGGCTGGGTAACTTCCAGCGATTATTCCCACTAAACAACTGACTCCCAAAACAGAAAGCCAAAAGTCGGGAGCTGTAAAGAAATCCATTCCGATTTCCCGATTTACCAAACCGGTAAATGTCGGGAACAGAATACGTACCAAGGCCAATGCCAGTACAATGCTCATGAATGAAAGTAAAACGGCTTCAGAAATGAATTGCATAATCAGATTAGATTTTAGCGCACCAATTACTTTCCGAACCCCAATTTCTTTCGCTCTCATGATGGCTCTTGCAGTTGCCAGGTTCATATAATTCACACAGGCAATGAGCAGGATGATTGAGCCAATGAGCAACAAGAAATACATATACTTTATATCACCTAAACTCACACCTCGTTGATGATTGATATGCGTTGATTTCAGATGAATGTCCAGCATGGGTTGAAAACCAATTTGAGGTATTTTATCAGCATTGTAGGACGATTGCGTAATCATTTGTGCGTTGTAATACTCGGAGAGTTTTGCACGTAACTCTTCATTCAACGATGCCTTTTCACCCAACTTCACATACGTGAAATAGCCATTACTGTCCCAGTAATTGTAATTGTTTTCATGCCAGTAACTAGATACTTCGTTAACGATATAGCTGAAATAGAGATGAGAGGTTCTTGGTACATCTTCAATTACACCGGTTACAGTTTTTAATTTAGTATGTGTCTCATGAGCCGGAATGATACTTATTGATTCACCAACCGGATTTTTATTCCCAAACATCTTTTTTGAAAGTGATTGGGTCAGGATAATGGCTTCCGGATCATCAAGTGCTGTTACCGGGTTTCCATAAATCCACGTATGGTTGAAAGTTTCGAAATACTCACCACCCACATATAAGCCGTCCTCATAAAAAGAATCTGCTCCGGATTTAATCACTTCTGTATACGCAGTAACATAGGTAGTATGCTCAAATTGGGGAAAGTTCTCTTTTAGTCCGCTATGAAGTGGCATGGGCGTAACGGCATTCCAGTTATTGCCCTGGTATGCATCCATATTTCGTTTGTTAACCCGATAAATCCGATCTGAATCTTCAAAGTGTTTATCGTAACTCAGTTCATGCTGCACAAACAGGCCGATCAGAATAAAACTGGCTAACCCGACTGCCAGGCCTGAAATGTTAATGAATGAATAGGTTTTATTAGTTCTAAGCCTCCGGAAAGATAGTTTCAGGTAATTAAAAAACATTTCGATAGTCCAATAGAATTTGTGCACGATTTTTGATGGAGCATACCTTAGCACTTGTTTCCAGTACCAGATATCTGCCGTTTTCTTTCCATTTTTTGTAGCCAGGTAGCTGTAATACTCTTCAAAATCACCAAGGGTGGTTTTCCAGACGTCATCATAGAGAAGTTTGGTGAGCAGCTTCTCGGCTAGCCTTGGAGGTTTGTGTTCCATTATTCCGATTTCAGGCTATTCACAGGATTCGCAGTGGCCGTTTTAATGGATTTGTAGCTTACCGTTAACAGTGCAACTACAATCGCGATGGAAGTGGCGGCAATAAAGATGGAAGGACCTAACTCAATTTTATAAGCAAAATCCTGCAGCCAGGTATTCATGGCGTACCAGCCAACCGGGATGGCAATCATGAAACTTAAAGCGATCAGTTTCATGAAATCTTTATTCACTACAGCAAGGATTTGCAGTACATTTGCACCCAACACCTTCCGAATGCCGATTTCCTTGGCTCGTTGCTCCATCATAAAGGAAGCCAGACCAAACAACCCGATAGAGGCAATAAACAAAGCCAGGATTGTAAACGCGCTAAGGAGTGTACCCAGGTTTAAATCTGTTTTATACATATTGTCGAACGCATCATCCAGGAATGCATATTCGAAAGGATAATCCGGAGAGAACTGCTTAATCTGTGTTTCAACGTATGCAACCGTCTCCTGTAGGTTTTCAGGAGACACTTTCATTACCAGGTATTTGTAATCTTCTGCTCTGGTAAACCCGACCATCAGCGCTTCCTGTTGAAGCCGAAAAGAAAGAAAACTAAAATCCTTAACTACCCCTACTACCTGGCCTTCTACCTTTCCGTCTCGTATCCACCTAAGCATTGGAGTTCCTAAAGCTTCTTCCGGAGTAAAGCCCATTTTAGTAACTGCAGATTCATTTAAAAGGAACGCATCACTTTCATCGGTAGAGAATTCTTCAGAAAAAAATCTTCCGGCTATCAGTTCAATGTCCATCATTTCATAAAAGTCGTAATGCACATTGTGGAGATGGAACTTTATGCGTTCCTCTTGTCCTGGCCATTGAATGCCGGAGGTACTGCTGTTAATATTATTGGGTAGCTTATTTCCTATGGAAACCTGCTGTATATTTGAATTCCGTTTTAAATGTTGGGCTAAGGCTTCATATTGCTCTCCAACCGATTCATCCTTTAAATAAACCGTTAAAATCTGATCTCTTGTATATCCAACATCGGCAGTACGGATATAGTCTAGCTGTCGAAAAATTACGATGGAACTGATAATCAGAATTGTGGTTATTGAAAATTGCCCCATGACCAATGCATTTCGCATGAAAGTGTTTCCTTTACCTCCTTTGGTCATATTTTTAAAGATCCCTGAAGGTCTTAATGAAGACATATAGAAGGCGGGATAACTTCCTGCAACTAAGCCGACTAAACAACTGACTCCCAAAACAGAAAGCCAAAAGTCGGGAGCTGTAAAGAAATCCATTCCGATTTCCCGATTTACCA
>JAKSCW010000436.1 GCA_022360375.1 Balneolales bacterium | reverse complement strand
TGGGAATACTGGGTCCATAAATATCGGTATCCATCAAGCCCACTTTTGCTCCGGCTCTGGCCAAAGCAGCTGCCATATTAACTGCTACGGTAGATTTGCCTACCCCACCTTTTCCGGAAGCAACCGCGATGATATGTTTTACCCCGGAAAGCACTTGCTGCGGAGGGGCAGGTTGAGCCGGGGCTTGTTTTCTTTTCGAAACATTAATTCCAACCTGGATATCAACCACTGCATCCCTGTCAATAAATTTATGTACAGCCCCTTCGCAACGCTGTTGAAGTTCGGAAGCGAGCCCTTCATTTTTCTCGGGCATTTCCAGCGTAAACGAAATGTATTTGTCCTGTACAATAAGATCCTGGATCATATCCAGGGAGACGAGATCTTGTTTTTCTGTGGGGTGGAGAACGTGGGCAAGTGCGGTTATTACCTGCTCTTTATTGATTGACATATTTGATTTAAAAATTTTAAAAGGGAAGATACACAGTTCAAAATTTCATTAGGAATAAACTCTCGGATTCAATTAATTGATACCGTCATTTATTCAATATAAAGTTTTAAATAAATAGTAATTCCCTTCTTAATAGCTACTGTTCTTTAACATCAAACAAAACCGGAGAATTCATGAAGAAAGTAGCGTGTTTCGTAACATTAATGCTCATTTTTATTCCTGTGAGAGGACAGGAATCCTTTAAGTTTAGTTCCACATTCATGGCGCTGGAAGAATCGGATGGAGAAAGACTCGGGCCGATTCTCGAACTGTTCAATCAGAAAATGGTTTCTAAAGGGGCTGAATATTCAGAAAATGAAGGACTTCTTTTTTTAATTGGCGCAAGTGAAAAAGATGAGAGTGGTAACATGGCCCTTTCAATTGGTGCTTTTTCAAAACTCCCGGAAACCATCGTTCAGAGCGGGAAAATGGGTCAGGTTTTTTATTTGGCAGCTGAAACAAGTCCACTCCAAATGGTATCTGAAGAAGGAACTGTGATTAGGGAGAAAATCAGTGAAGAATATATTCGTCAGTTTGTTATGATTCAGGAAAACAAAGTTCTGATGACACATTCCAAAACCTTAAGCAAGGATTTAGACAATTACATACTCGAAGTTATCGAACGAAACATCATAAGATAGAATCTACTTTTTTTTCTGGTTCAGCATAACTCAGTCGATCGAGTACTTTTGGTAAAGAATAGGAATCAAGACCACTGATAGATACCGTTTCAGCTTGCTCAAGGTTTAACCAGCCATCTTCACTCTGAATGGAATCGTCCAGGTAAATATGTTCGATGGCTCCTATCATCAATAAGCATTCATTTTCATGAATGAAGTACTCATTTACAAACTTGCAACCGAGCTTTATAGCACTCTCTTTCGCATAAGGAATGGGAAAGTCATCCAGATACTCTTCGGATAGCCCGGTTTCATAAAACTCAGAAATGCCGATATCGTACTTTGCAGAAGTTTGATGTGCAGCTTTTATTATATGCTGGTTTACATGATTTACCGTAAATAGTTTGTTTGCCTTAATGTTGTCGTAGGTATTTCTCGTAACAGCTAAGGGTCGAAGAATAAACCCAAGTAACGGAGGATTACTACTCAAGTGAGTTACCGAACTAAAAATAGCAAGATTCGAAATCCCCTTTTTTGATTTTGTACCGATTAGGTTTGCTGATTTATACCCTGTACTGCTGTTAATAAGATGTGCTCGTTTTCTTGAAGGCAACACATCGATGTCTTTTTTGCTAAAATGTTTCATAATAACCCCAACCTTTGGAGTAAATAACTAATAATATTGCAAAAAAGCATTCTTTTTTAGAATACGTTCATTCCGTGCCATCCTTTCTTCAAAAAATCACTAACTTCGCATCGTTTTAACTACATTTTTTTCAAAACCAATTCATGCTAAAACAAACACCGTTCCATTCCATCCATAAGCAACTAGGAGGGAAGTTGGTTGAATTTGCCGGATACGAGATGCCGGTTCAGTATAAAGGGATTAAAATTGAACATGCTGCCGTGCGGGAAGCTGTAGGGGTTTTCGATGTTTCGCATATGGGTGAGTTTTATATTTCTGGCCCGGAAGCAGAGCAGTTGATTCAAAAAGTAACTGTAAACGACGTTTCAAGGTTAATTCCTGGTAAGGCACAGTACTCCTGTATGTGTTACGAGGATGGTGGAATTGTAGACGATTTAATTGTTTATAAACTATTCGGAGAAAACCAGTTTATCCTTGTTGTGAATGCCTCAAACCTGGAGAAAAATCTCGAATGGATTCAAAAGAACAATACGTTTGAGGCGCAGGTTTACGATAACTCTCCGGATACTGCACTTCTTGCAGTTCAGGGCCCAAAGTCGCTGGATACACTCCAAAAACTTACAGATTTGGATTTGAGTAGCATTTCGTTTTACAGTTTCAAAATGGGAAGCCTGGCCGGACTGGGAGAAGTAGTGTTTTCAGCTACCGGGTACACGGGTGAAAAAGGATTTGAACTATATTTTGATAAAAACCAGCTTGATCCGGAAGCAGTTTGGAATGCTATTTTTGAAGCCGGCGCTGAATTTGGAATCGAACCGTGTGGACTGGGAGCCAGAGATACCCTTCGCCTCGAAATGGGATTTGCTCTGTATGGAAATGATATTACTCAGGATACTCATCCGCTGGAATCCCGCCTGGGTTGGATTACTAAATTTGATAAAGGGGATTTCGTTGGAAAACAAGCATTGCTTCAAAAAAAAGAAGCAGGGCTTTCAAGAAGGCTCGTTGGATTTGTGATGGAAGACGAGCGGTCTATACCTCGTAATGGGTATGAAATCACCAATAATGAAGGCCGGACAATTGGTTTTGTGACCAGTGGAACAATGTCCATCACTTTAGGTAAGGGAATAGGAATGGGATTTGTGGAGAAAGAATATGCTTCGGATGGCTCTTTCATTAATATCGCTATCCGGAAAAAGAGTGCCGCGGCAACAGTAAGCAAGCCGCCGTTCATAAAAAAATAAGAGAGAAAAATGCCAGAATCTAACTATATCGACGTTTACTTTTCTGTTCAGGCTTTCAATGAGGAAGACCTGCGGGGAAAAAGCGCAGTCATTATTGATGTGCTCAGAGCCACTTCTACTATTATTACGGCAGTTAGTAATGGCGCCAAGAAAATTATCCCGGTGGCCGATATGGAAGGCGCCAGCAGGATTGCCCGCACAATGGATGCAAATGATTTTCTGCTTTGCGGGGAAAAAGATGGAATAACAATTGAAGGATACCATCTTGGGAACTCACCCCAGGAATACAACCCGGAAACAGTAGTTGACAAGACGCTCATCTTCAACACAACCAACGGAACCAAAGCCATAAAAAAGGCAAACCTGGCAAACCGGATTTATATAGGTGCTTTTTTGAATCAGCAACGGATTTTGAATGCTATGAAGGAGCATGATGATGAAGTCGTGTTAATTTGTTCCGGGTGGCGTGGCCGGTTTTCCCTGGAAGACACTTTATTTGCAGGTTCGCTTCTTTATCACTTTTTTGGAGGGGAATTACCTTATAAAACAAAAGATGGAGCGAAAATAGCGTTCAGTTTATTTGAACGATATAAAGAAGACCTGGAAGAAACCATTGCGAAAAGCGATCACGCCTATCGATTGCAAAATTTAGTACCGAAAGGTGATATCGCATTTTGCTGCGAGATTGATAAATTTGATGTGTTACCCGGAATGCGCGACGGGTTAATCACTAACTTAGATGGCTAAAAAAAAGCTTAATACAGCAAAAACTTCAGAAAGATTAGATTCAGGCCGCAAGCTTGAACTTATTGGGATCATTATATTTGCCATCGCTGTTTTGCTGGGTTTAAGTATTCTTTCCTACACTCCGGATGACTACCAATTTGCCCGCAGCCTTTCTTTCACCGATTTATTCAACACAGATACTTCTTCAAGGTTAATTCAAAACTGGTTAGGCCCGGTAGGTGCATACATCTCTCATTTACTGGTGTATTCGTTATTTGGGTATACCAGTATTATTCTTTCCATCATTTTAGCCTATAATGGCTGGCATATTTTCCGGCGCAGGTCTTTTAAGGAAAACGCCTGGTTGAATGTACTTTCTGTATGGAGCATGGTCTTACTTTCTACATTCATCGGTTGGTTGAATACAAATGCGGGGGTACCTGTTGATTCCATTTGGGGCGGTTCTGCCGGGATAGCCCTTTCCAGTATTCTTCAAAACATTACCGGTATTGGTTCCATTTTTATTTTAACGGTGTTGTTACTGATTACCCTGCTTTTACTTTGGGATCGTGATCTCCAGAAAACCATCGATAATTTTAAAATCTGGATGGATAATCTTCGTGAACGAATGGACGAAAATCGCGCTGAACGCCAAGCCAGGAAAGAATTAAAAGCAGCTGAGCGGGAGGAGCGAATCGCTGCGAAGAAGGCAGAAATGGCGTTAAAGAAAGAAGAGAAAGCGACTGCTAAAGCCGAAAAGAAAGCGGCAAAAGCGAAGCACACAAAAGAAGCTGTTGAACCTGTTTCAGAGTCCGGTTCCAAGCCCAGTATCGATGAAATCATACAGAAATCGGAAGAAGAAGACCGGGAACGCATTGAAAAAGAGAAGGAGGAGGTTAAGACCCTGGATACCCGCCCCCGTGCAGTGCTTGAAAAAACCAGGAAGGAAGAAACTTCCGAAGAAGAAAAAGAAGAGCTGGAAGTGGCCATTTTTAAAGGCGAGGAAGAGGAACAGGCCGGAGCCCGTGAACTGGAGAAACTAAATCGGGAGCAGGCTAAAGAGATTCCTGTTATCAAGTATAAATTCCCAACCATCGATTTACTGAATACCCCTCCAAATGAAGGAAATGAAGTTGATTTACAGGAGATCCAGGAGAACAAGCGCATTATTCTGGATAAACTTAAGCACCATAAAATTGAGATCGTAGGTATTAATGCGATTGTGGGGCCAACCGTTACGTTGTATGAATTGGAGCCTGCTCCGGATGTAAAAATCAGCAAGATTGAGAGCTACTCCAACGACCTGAAAATGGCTACAGCATCTAAAGGACTCAGGATGTTAACTCCCATCCCGGGTAAATCGGCGGTGGGGATTGAAGTTCCAAACAGCACCCGTGAAACGGTGTACATTAAACAGGTAATAAACACCAAGAAGTTTGTTGAAACCACAATGACACTTCCGGTGGCATTCGGTAAAACCATCGAGAATGAAGTGTTTATGATGGATTTGACCAAAATGCCACACCTGCTGGTAGCGGGGGCTACAGGTTCGGGTAAATCAGTGGGGATTAATACCATCATAACCTGCCTGTTGTACAAATGCCACCCAGACAATCTGAAGATTGTGATGATTGATCCGAAGAAGATCGAGCTTTCGTTGTACCGGAATATTCAGAATCACTTCCTGGCTATGCTTCCCAACGCGGAAGAACCCATTATCACCGACACTTCCAAAGCCCTGGAAACGCTAAACAGTGTGTGTAAGGAAATGGATGAGCGCTATGATTTGCTGAAGATGGGATTGGTGCGCGATATTAAAGCGTATAATGCCAAGTTCAAAAGTGGAGAACTCGAAGAAGAACTGGGGCATCGGCACCTTCCTTACATTGTGGTTATTATCGACGAACTTGCCGACTTGATGATGACCGCCGGTAAGCAAATCGAAGAACCGATTGCCCGAATTGCTCAGCTTGCCCGTGCGGTGGGAATTCACATGGTAGTAGCAACACAACGTCCTTCAGTGAATGTGATAACAGGAACCATTAAAGCTAATTTTCCGGCGCGAGTTGCCTACCAGGTTGCTTCCAAAGTGGATTCGCGTACTATTCTGGATGTTGGAGGTGCAGACCAACTGGTTGGGATGGGAGATATGTTATTCCATAACGGGGCAAGCATGGTTCGAATCCAGAATGCGTTCGTTTCTACAGAAGAAGTAGAAAAAATTAACGCTTTTGTTGGTGAACAGGCCGGGTATCAGCAGCCTTTTTATCTTCCACAAATTATTGATGACAATGCCGGCGTTCCTGATCCGTTAGACGACATAGACGATATGTTTGAAGCGGCCGCCAAGGTGGTGATGTTACATCAGCAGGGCTCGGTTTCTCTTCTTCAGCGAAAACTTAAAATCGGCTATAACCGGGCCGGACGAATTATTGACCAATTGTTTAATGCAGGGATTGTTGGACCATACCAGGGAAGTACCGCGCGCGACGTTCTTATCCAGGAAGAGGAAGAACTCCAGGAAATTATTGCAAACATCAGGAATAACAATGTTTAGACATTTAGTACTGATTCTTTGTTTGATTGGAATCCATTCAGCTTCTATCCAATCGCAGGAGAAATTTGAAGATTTGCGCTCTGTTTTTGAAGAGGGATTAGTTTTTACAAGTGTTTTTCAACATACTTATACTGATTCATATACCCAGGAAACCACAGGAAGCGACGGGATTGTATGGATCGATCAGGTAGAATATAAACTTGCCAGCGAGGATAAAACTATTGTAGTTGATGGGGTAACATCTACGGTATATGAAGCAAACAGGAACCGGGTTATCATCAGTGAATATGATGAGGAAGCAGACGACTTTGCACCTTCCCGAATGCTGAGCGGGCTCGATGAAACCTATACCGCCCGCGAAGAACGGATGGATGGTGGGTGGACGAAAATTATTCTGGAGACGGAGGATGAATTTGCAGCTTATCTGGTTATAGAAATTGAAGTTGACGACGAGTTGATCCCCCAAAGAATAACGGCGTATGACTTTGCAGAGAATGTGACGGTTACCACGTTTAGTAATGGAAGATTTGTCGACAGAGACGAAGAACTGTTTACCCTTTCTTATCCTGAGGATGCCGAAATCGTGGATTTAAGAAACTAGTATGAACAAAACCCTTCGAATTCTGATTGGTGTGGCCATTGCCGGGGCGTTTCTTTGGCTTGCTTTCAAAAATGTGGAATTTGAAGAAATTGTGGCTGCTACTGAAGATATGAGCTGGGGGTGGGTGTTTCCATTCACTTTGGTAACTATGCTTTCTTATTTCATCCGCGCAGAGCGTTGGAGAATGCTTTTTGATGACAAGGAAAACCTTCCACATCGATCTACCTTGTTTACAGGAGTGATGTTGGGTTATTTCACAAATATTGCGTTGGCCCGAGTGGGTGAAATTACCCGCCCGGTATACGTAGCGCGGCAAATTGGCGAAAGTAACTCCAAACTAATCGGGACGGTTTTCCTGGAACGCTTTGTGGATATAGCCATTATGCTAATCATTACTGTTCTGGTGGTTATATTTTTAATTTCTGATACCCAAATTCTGTCAAACCTGTTGGGAGTAGATGTAACTGATCCGACCGTGTATCTCCCACTCATCAAAACCCTTTCTGTGTATGGGGCTATCGGGCTCGCAGTTCTGACTATCGGAGTTGTAATTATTCACAGGATGAGTAAGGGCGAACATGCGATAGCCCGTTTCTTTGAAAAAGTAAAACTTGGATTTAAGAATTTTGGGGATGGATTGCTTGCAATTCGAGGATTAGACAACTGGCCGTTATTTGTTTTCTATTCGATATTCATTTGGGCATGCTACATCACTATGACGTACATCCCTTTTTATATGTTTGATTTACCGGCCGCGTTTGGTTTAACCTATGTGGATGCTATTATCCTTACCATGGTTTCAGCAGTAGGCATTGCGATTCCAACTCCGGGAGGCATTGGTAGTTATCATCTGTTTATCACCCAGGCTATGCTTATTTTTTATGCCATTCCGGAAGCGACAGGATTAGCATTTGCTACCATTGCCCATGCTGCCACTATTATATTGGTGGCGGTAACTACTCCCGTTATGCTGGTAGTTGAGAAGAGATTGGCGGTGAGTAGAGAAAAGAATTCGAAATGAAAAAAAGCTTATTTGTTCCAACGCCGAGCATTGGAACGAGTGTGGTTTTTTGATCTACACCCATTATCTCGCTCCGATGCTCTGCGTCGGAGCGTC
>JAKSCW010000433.1 GCA_022360375.1 Balneolales bacterium | reverse complement strand
TTGGTGAAGATTTTGAATTGCTATCCAAACTTCCGAAAGAAAAGATATACGACGCGGGCGTAGGGGATGAGGGAGTTCCGGCAGATGGCGGAACAACTACTTTTGTATACAACACGGAGACGCGGCAAGTAGAAACGGAATATTTGAGCCTGGCCGGAACTCTTCGCAACTGCGCAGGTGGCCCAACTCCCTGGAATACCTGGCTAACCTGTGAAGAGATTGTATTGAAAGCGAACAGCCAATATGCTAAAGATCACGGATATGTATTTGAGGTGCCGGCTTCTTTGGAACCCCAGGTGTTTGACCCTGAGCCAATTTTGGATATGGGTCGCTTCAACCATGAAGCCGTTGCACTTGATCCGGAAAGTGGAGTTGTTTATTTGACGGAAGACGAATCTGATGGCATTCTTTATCGATTTATTCCAAACACTCCCGGCAAAATGTTAGATGGCGGAAAGCTTCAGGCGTTAGTTATTAGCGGCCAGCCAAGCCTGGATACCCGGAATTGGGAAGAGCAAAAGATTCAAATTGGAGTCGAAATGAGCGTAGAATGGATCGATTTGGATAAAATTCATGATGATGATTTGCGCTACCGGGGGTTCAAAGACGGAGCAGCTCTTTTCGCCCGGGGTGAAGGGATGTGGTTTGGAAATGATGCCATATATTTTGCTTGTACCAATGGGGGCCCAAATAAAGACGGCCAAATATGGAAGTACACCCCAAGTGAAGTGGAAGCAACAGCTGGTGAGAAAAACAATCCGGGCAAACTCGAATTATTTGTGGAACCTAACGACAGTACCGTAGTGCAGCGGGCGGATAATTTAACCGTTGCCCCATGGGGAGATCTGATTGTGTGCGAAGATGGCCCGCGTGAGAACTTCTTACTTGGAGTTACTCCCAGAGGGGAAGTGTACAAACTTGGAAAGAATGCCGTAAGTAATTCCGAATTGGCCGGCGCCACGTTTTCTCCTGATGGAAGCACACTCTTCATGAACATACAGGAGGATGGACTTACCATTGCTATTACCGGGCCCTGGGCGTAGTATAGTATTCCCTTTTTCCTGTTTCAGGAAATATTAAAAGTTGTATTTATCCCTAAGTGGCCGTCACTAATCCGGGATCATTCCGTAATGCTTGCGCATGAAAAAATGCATCTGTTTATTGGCCGCGATGTTGTTATGGGGTTCCTGCACTGAAAAGTCTCCGATATCTGATAACCCCAATGATTCCGATCCACCAGGGGAGGTATATGTATTGCCGGTTGTGGTACATGTAATGCACAATGGGGAAGAAATTGGTACGGGTACAAATTTGTCGGTAGAACGGATTGAACGGCAGATTGAAATTCTGAATGAGGACTACCGAAGAAAAGAGGGAACAAGAGGATACAACGAGCACCCCGATGGTGGCGATACCCGCATAGAATTTGTATTGGCCAGGCAAGATCCCGACGGAAACCCGACAAATGGTATTGTGAGACATAAATTGGTAATCGAAGATTTACCAGAAAACATACCGAACACCGAATACGAGCAGTATGGTTATTTCAGTTTTTGGGATTCAGAGCGGTACATCAATATTTGGACAGCACCATACCCGGAGGATTTCGCGAATCTTCTTCTTGGAAAAGCGACTGGTCCGGATTCCGACTTACCCGGGGATAGTTTGTTTCAGAAACCATTCGATGGCGGAGCGGAAGGGATCATCATTAACTGGGCGCATTTTGGGGAATCGGATTTAGAAGGCGGGCACAATTTGGGGCGAACACTTACCCATGAAATGGGACATTACCTGGGTTTATTGCACACATGGGGAACCAATGAGTGCGAAACCAACGACTATTGCGAAGATACCCCCGCTGTGGATAGCGTAGTTCGCAACAGCGAACCGTACATCGGGTGTAATGGGGAAGAAGTGATGATTGCCAACTACATGAACTACACTCCCGACCGGGTAATGAATGTATTTACTAATGATCAAATAGATCGTATGCATTATGTTTTGGAGAACAGCCCAAGAAGAACCTCGCTGTTGACTTCTCCGGGGAAGGATGAAGTGAAATAGAAGTTTTGTATTTAGCGCCTCTCAGTTTAAGTCTTGTTCCGATGATATGAAGATACCTTCATCACATATTATCCGGGCTGACGGGCGCGGGAACGATATTTTCTACAGGCTCAATGCTGTTTAAGTACACAAAAATGGCATAAACATCTTCATCTTTCATTTCCGCATAGTTAATCCACGGCATGGGAGGCATCATCATCCGGCCATTATCCAGCCCTTTAAATCTGCCTTCCGTCAATGCTTTTTTGAATTGTTCCTGGGTCCAGTTTCCGATACCTGTTTCATCAGGGGTTAAATTACCTGCAAAAGAAATACCCCAGGGACCTGCCGCGGCTGTTAAATCGGGATAAAACATGGCAAATCCTTCTTTAATCAGTTCGCTGTCAAAATCAACGATGGGTCGGTCGGCTGGATACCCGGACAGCATCAGTTCAGGGATAATTTCAGGGCCGTTTTCCCCCATTTTTTTGGGGGAATGGCAGTCATGGCAACCCAGGATGTTTACCAGGTATTCTCCATGTTCCACAGCGTTTTCAACCGTTACCGGTTTATCCGCAGTACCACTTTCCACAGATTGATGTTCCTTATTTACACACGATAGCATAGTTAGAGATACAGCGATTGCGAATACTGCAACTGGTACGTGATAGTTAGTTTTCATATTCCCGTATGATTTTGATTCTTAATACCCAGGCGGGGAAATTTCATTTTCCCATGGCATTAATGTACATCTTTAGGAGGTAACAGGTTTCCATTTATCGAGAAGTTTTTGTTGTGAAATGTTAAGCCTTTTACAAGAGCAACTGGTTTTAGTTGGAATTTCTGCAAACTACGTGCGTTTTCCGGGTTGAACAGAGTGGGTATTAGTTTTCAACAGAACTACGGAATGAATCTGAGGCATCTGCCACTTTTGCTCGTCTTGCACTTTCACTGGCGTATAACTCTTTCTCTTTATGGGTAACCCTCATTTTCTGACCAATGCCTATGATGTATGATTCCATTTGGCAATATCAATAACTTTATAAGCAAATATAAATACAGATAGTAAGTTTGGTTTATTTCTGTCTTAGACATTTTAAAATTAAACTTTTCTATATTTGTAGATAATTTTCAAAATAAAATTATAGTTTGAGTAGAAATTAATTATTGAAAAACTTGTGGAAATAAAATTTGTAAAAAGATCAACTGTAAAAGCATCGAAAAAAAGGTCTTCTAAGTTTCGTCCTCTTTTGGAAGCTATTGAAAAGTTAAAACCTAACGGGCAGGCTATCGAAGTTTCTTATACCAATGAAAAGGGGGTAAATTCTATGAGAACCGCTGTGTATCAATACTGCAGGCAGAAAGATTTTGTAGTAAAAAGCAGAAGGGATAGTGCGAACAGGAAAATCTATTTTTACCGCGACAAATAGTGAATTGGATTTACACGTTAATGTTGGCTTGAATTTTTCCCTTTCAAGTCGATTCGGTACATTCAAAGGTATTTCGAACATTTAGTGTAGCATTCATGGAATTTGTTGATGAAAAAGTATTACCCGCCCGCTTGTCAAGAGAAATAGTATTAGAGCAATTCAAAAAAATCAGATCATTCACTCATTATCTGGTTGAGCCACTGGAGATTGAAGATTTTGTGATTCAATCTATGGAGAACGCAAGTCCTGCAAAGTGGCATCTTGCTCATACCAGCTGGTTTTTTGAAACTTTTGTTCTGGGAAAATATCAGCCCGGTTTTGAAACTCTTCACCCGCAATATGCCTACTTTTTCAATTCCTATTACCTGCAAACGGGTGTTCCATTTACAAGAGCTGATCGTGGGTTACTTTCCCGTCCAACTGTAAAGGATGTTTTCCAGTATCGGGAATACGTAAATGAGCAAATGATCGCTTTTATTGAAAATACAGATGAAGCCACCTGGTGTGAGGCATCTGTGGTCGTGGAAATAGGCAATCATCATGAACAGCAACACCAGGAATTGATTCTTACGGATTTAAAATATTTGTTTGCCCAGAATCCACTGCTTCCGGTATATCGTGAAACAGAAATTACGGGTTCCGATAATTTTGATGCATTCAACTGGATTCCCTTCGAAGAAAGCATTGTGGAGATTGGTAGCAAAGGTGACGAATTTACCTACGATAATGAACACCCTCATCATCGTACATTTGTTCAAAATTATGAACTGGCAGACAGGCTTGTTACCAATTCTGAATACCTCGAATTCATGAATGATGGAGGCTATGAGCGGTCTGAATTCTGGTTGGATGAAGGCTGGAGCACAGTACAGAAAGAAAAGTGGCACGCCCCTTTATATTGGTTTAAGCGGGATGGAGAGTGGTATAATTTCACACTTTCCGGAGCACGCAGAGTACACCCAAACGAGCCGGTCACTCACATCAGTTATTTTGAAGCAGATGCTTTTGCACGCTGGAAAGGTGTTCGGTTACCAACCGAGCAAGAATGGGAGCATGCAAGTAACCAGGTTCAAATTAAAGGAAATTTTGTGGATGAAGATCACTTTCATCCGGTGGTATTAGCAACCCATACCAAAGGGTTAAAACAAATGTTTGGAGATGTATGGGAATGGACAATGAGTAGCTATTCACCATATCCAAATTACAAACCATTGCCCGGGGCACTGGGGGAATACAACGGGAAATTTATGGCTAATCAATATGTGCTTCGTGGTGGTTCTTGTGCTACTTCATTATCGCATATCCGCAGTACTTACAGGAACTTCTTTCATGCAAATGCACGTTGGCAGTTTAGTGGAATACGGCTAGCACGGTAAAGGAAATTATGAGTGAAGTTTTGGAAGTTATCGACGTGATGAGACAAGAAGTCCTCGATGGGATGAGCATGCCCCAGAAGTCATTGCCAAGTAAGTATTTCTATGACGAAAGAGGGTCTGAGTTATTTGATGATATTACCCGCCTTAAAGAGTACTATCCCACACGAACAGAAAGAACGATTCTAAAAGAGAATGTTCATAAAATTGGAGAGGTACTGGGAGACGAAGTAGAATTGATTGAACCAGGAAGCGGGAGTAGTGAAAAAACACGAATTCTATTGGACGATCTGGATTCGGTTTGTTGTTATGTTCCCATAGATATTTCCGGAGATTACCTGTACAAAGTAGCAGATGGCCTTCGTGAAGAATATCCAAAGATCGATATCCAGCCGCTTTCTGTTGACTATACCCGATACTTTGAATTCCCGGACCGACATCCTACCGCCCGGAGGATTGTTTTTTTTCCTGGTTCAACCATTGGGAACTTTAAGGTAAATACCGTTCGAAGATTTTTTACGGTGATAGCAAACCTGGTAGGAAAAAAGGGCGGCTTATTAATTGGGGTAGACCTGAAAAAGGACATACAGGTTTTGGAGGCTGCCTATAATGATTCTGAAGAAGTAACCGCTGCTTTCAATAAGAATATGCTGCTACATATTAACAATAATCTGAATTCCGATTTTCAGCCTGATTTATTTGATCATAAAGCAGTTTGGGTAGAAGATAAAGGTCGTATAGAGATGCGGTTATACGTGAATACATCTCACACGGTAACTATTGATGAGTATACATTTCACTTAAAAAGAGGAGAGTATATTCATACTGAGAATTCCCACAAGTATTCGCTGGAGGAATTTGAACAAATGGTTTCTCCCTGGTTTACTGTAACTAAGGTGTGGACAGATGAAAACGATTACTTCAGTGTTCAGTTTTTGGAGCCAAGGAAGTAACTAAGCCTGGATACCGGCCCATTTTAAATATAATGCTCTGGTTTCAGCAATATGATCTTCAATAGTTTCCAGAGACCATTCGGAAGTATCTATAGGTGGGTGAATATGAGCAGTAATTGTTCCTGATTTGGTAAGCATAGAGCCGGCATAACTCAGCTCTTTGTTTCCTTCATAGTATAAAGGAACAATAGGATAACCCAGATCGATTGCCATTCTGAATGCCCCTTTTTTAAAAGGACCAATGATGCCTTCGTGTTTTCGGGAACCCTCTGGTGCAACCATGATAGATAACCCATTTTTTTTAATTCTATCATAGGCTTTTACCAACGTTTGAATAGCTTTTTCACTGTGCTGGCGTTTTATGAAAATCTGGCCGGTCAACCGGCCGATGAAGAAAAAGAAAGGGAAGTATTGAAGTTCCCATTTTACCACAAAACGAATTCGATCCAATCCGGTAGCCATTAACGCGAGTATATCAAGAGTTGAGCTATGATTGATGAGATAAATGGCAGGTTTATCAAATTTTGGGCCGTGATATTTCTTCTTAAAACGGATTCCAAATACTGCAAATACAGTGTGAGCGATAGCCGGACCAAAAGTGCGTATTATGAAGTTGGTACTTCTGCCGAATGTAAGGATAAGTAGTACCATGATTATGGGAATAACCAAAGTCATTAATACCACAAAAAGTATAAACCCTATGATACTTCGAATGTATTCAATAAACCTAATCTCGCGAGCCATCGCAAGAAGGTGGGAATATCAACAATAAAAAACCAAGGTATTTTAAGAAGGCATTTTTCCTGGTCAATAACTGGCAAATTTATATTAAAAAAGCATACTTAAGGTATCAGTTATTCAAAGTTGATAATAAAGTTGACAGTGGAATCCGTGCTCCAAAAATTCGACTGTCTGCGCCTGCATAGGGTACAATTAAATCATGGCCTAACTGATAATTGGCACAAGCAAAAAGTACGTTATCTACCCCAAGTTGAGCATCACCCTGTTGTTCCTCCTTTCCGGTAGGTCTCATGAGTGGTTCTATACGTTTCTCTACTTTACACCTGTTTGGGATAGAAAAATCGAGAGTGGTAACGGCTAAATCATACTCCCTCTTATTATGCTTGTCATAATGCCCCTGGTGGTAGATGGTCAAAGACCGATTGTTTCCCAGGGGAAGCGGCGGGCCTGCTGCTCCTATCCATGATTCGATGAACTCTTCATATCTGTATGAAGCCATAAACATCCCGTGTGTTTCCCATGGGCCGAACAAAGAACCGGATGTTGCCCAATGCATTGATTTGGCGTGAGTTCCCTGCATAGGACGATGCAACAACACCCATTTTCCATGGATTTTTTCAGGCAACAGTACCGCATTTTTGTTATCTGTCTGGTTTAAGTCTCCTGGTACCGGGCCATGATTTTCCCAATGTATAAAATCAGTAGTTGTAGAGAGGCAAATATGTACTTTATTCTTCCCTTCAGCCGTATCGTGATAATAACCGGTATAAAAAAAGTAGTAGGTATCTTTAACTTTTGTGCATCTTCCATCTTCAACTCCCAAATGATGAAATGCTTCAACAGGAGCAATTACAGGATCAGATTTTCTCCATACCAGTTTAAGATCTGGTGTAAAAACCGCCAATCCGATGGAAGAAGGGGCTACCCCTTTATCCGGGTCTACCTCACCCTGGGCCCGGTAAAGCATTACTACTGCTCCTTTAGCTTCATGTAATATCGTTTTTTGAGCATCTTCCAGGTTCCAGGCATTGCATAATTTTTCCAACTCTTTGGTATCTGAGATGAATACAGCAGCAGGATTAAGTACTACCTTACTTTCCCATGAAGAATCCTGTTTTGGGGTAAGAACAGGGTTTCCATTATGCATCCTGGTAACGGGGATACCATGCGACAGTTGGATACTCCGGCTAGGGGCGGTGTCATAAAAAGGAGTCATATTCTGTAATTTGGGCATATCAGGCGTATTTGTAGGCTAATAAAAAGTCCATCACTTCATCCAGTTTAGCCGATGCATGACCAATTACTTTGTCGGCAGCACCATAATAAACATGAAGGGTTTCCCCAATCAGAATGGCTCCTTCAGGGAATACCACGTTGGGAACATCGCCTTTCAACTCAAAATCTAACGTGGGCTCCATTACCGGAACAAGCGATCGTGCTATTACTTTTTCCGGATTGTTAAGGTCGAGCAAAGCCAGGCCCATTCTATATTCATGCTGTTCATTCACTCCATGATAAATAATCAGCCATCCGTGTTTTGTTTCTATTGGGGTAGGGCCGGCACCAATTTTTTTGGATTCCCAACTGAATTCTGGTTTCATCAGGATATGTGTGTTCAGAGTTTTTAAATGCTCCTCCCACATCGAAGCCGGAGGATTGCATAGTTGTTCCATCGAATCGAACCAGATCAGTTGCATATTGGGGGTTATGCGATGGATCATTCCGATTTTTCCATTAATTCTTTTTGGAAAGATAACTGCATCCTTGTCTCGTTTATGCGGTGGTCCCGAAATCCCATGGCTTTCAATAGATTTAAAATCCCTGGTTGTAGCCAGTGCTATGCGTACTCCATCGTTCGGGTCGAAAGCAGGGCGACTTAATGCGGTATAGGTAATCAGGTAGGTATCATCAATTTTGGAAATTCGCGGATCTTCAGCTCCAAACACATTGAAAGGTTCACTGTTTGGGGTGATAAAAGGCTCAGGATTCATTGTAAAATGTATCCCATCTGTACTGGTAGCATACCCAATATAGGAGATATAATCTTCGGTAAACCCATGGTCTGGTCCCCCTTCAATTTCTCCATTTAATTTTACACGCTGGTAACCTGCGGGAATTGCACGAAACAACAGGTGCACTTTTCCATCATCATACCATGCCCCAGGATTAAATACAGCCCCGCTTGTCCAACTCAATGAAGAGTCTGGAGCAAGTATTGGGTGTTCACTTTTTTTGAATAACATATCGATGAATGTAGATTAGTTTTGATTTTTGAACTCTTGAAACTCCGTTTCTGTAAGTAAAGCATATCCGCTTTCTGATCTTTTTGAGACCAAAACAATGGATTCTGATTCGCCATGAAGGTTTACCGAATACATGCGGTACCTGTACTGGTTTTCACCCAGTGTAAGCGAATACGGTCCATCCGAAGAAGCATACAGCCACTTATTGGATAACGGATGGTTTTCAACCTCTAAAATAGTATATAGTGCTTCGATCGTGGATTCGGCTCCTGAATTTAGATTTACATCTTCAGAACCATCAATTCCATCATATCCATACCCATGAAGTGGTATATACATTCGTGTATTTGCTGTGTTGTTCCCGGTGAACCAGCTTGCTGCTAAGCCAGCCAGTATGGCATAATCTTCATTTCCTGTGGCTTCGTATAATCGAATCAAGCCTACAGCCACACCCCTGGTTGCGTATGCGATTTGTTCAAACTCTCTCGTATTTTCGGGGTTATCCAGGGGAAATGAGTGTAGCCATCCATCTACCAGCATTCTCGTATAAAAGTTATCTGCCTCTTTTCTTGCTGCTTCAGTTATTCCCGCTTCAGCAAGGGCCATTGTTTGGGAATTTCCCCATCCATGCCATCCTCCTTCCCACGAAATGAAGGCTCCATAGGGAGCTTCAGCACTATTTCCATATTGCATAAGCGCGATGCCTTCACCCAGTTTATTGATCAGGGCTTCGTATTTTTCATCACCAGTAAGTTGGTATATTGCGTTTAGCCCCAACAAAAGTTCACTCGTTGCATCCGAGCCTGTTTCCCCGATTAACCAGGTCGGCATTTCGTACCCATTTATTCGTTTTGTTTCGGGATACGAACTGGTCATCGCATCAATTTTTGGATAAATCTCTTCGATAGAGGTAAGGCAAAGCTGAGCAAAAGATGAATCATATTCCGCCAGGGTTCGGGCGCCCGCACCAAGTGCCCATACTGCCCTGGCTGCCCACCAATTCACTTTATCTGCCACGCTGTTTTCGTGTTCCGTATTTTTCCTAAGCGTGTTATCCCATACAAAATTGTAAAATAGTCCGTCATCTGTTTGCATGTAGCGTACGAAACGGAGTAACTCTTTGGCTTTTTCAGCGGATTCCGTATTTCCGGTAAGTTCAAAATGACGCAGGTACAGAACAGCAGCCCGGGCTGCATCGTCTACACAGGCCTGGCCTTCATCGTCGTCGCCAACCCATGCATAGGAGGGAGCGTCGGCATAAATGTGAATGATCCGGAATTGTTCACCCCCTCTTTCCATGGTTTCCCCCAGGTAATCCAGATGACTTAGGTTAAAGGTAGGATCAATGGTTTGATCCGGTTCTGAAGGATTGTTGCACGCAACGCCCGATGCAAAGAGCAGAACAAGGAGAATTTGTGGTTTTGATATTCTTGAAAGTATCATAGTAATTAACTTTTTAAGCCTGAAGAGGCCATACTTTGGATAAATTGTTTTTGAAACAGGAAGTAGGCGATAATGACGGGTAGGGCA
>JAKSCW010000271.1 GCA_022360375.1 Balneolales bacterium | reverse complement strand
CGGCTATTCAGAGATACCGTTGACGTTGCGTTAACGGTGACAGGTGTCCCATCGTTAACCCGAATACGTACGTGTACTCCTCTTTTCAAATCTTCTCCGATATACTCAAAGTAGTCAAGGGCACCATATTCCTTCCAGATTTTGGCGACCCTTTCAGCCACAGATTTGTATTCATTCACATGAATTTTGGGAACAGGAAATACAAATCCATCTATGTAATGTGCCATATCAAAGTTTTTTCTTCAATTTTTGTCTTTCTTACTTTATTGGTCAGGATAAGTCAGTAACAATATTGCAACTTGAATTCCATCATAAAGAACGTGAGCATAAACAAGTGGCATTAATCGTTTCTTTTTCAAAAAGAAATAACCACTTACCAGGCTTTTAATTCCAATAGTTACCATTCCGTATGAACCCTGGCTCCAATGAGCTAAACCTATAATAATTGATGAAATAAAAATTACTGTTATTGTCCAAATAGTTTTTTCACTCCATTTCCACAAGCTGGTTAAGATAAATACCCTTATAAGCTCTTCATACAAAGCAATTCCCAACCAAAGAACAGGTCCAAACCAAATGAACAAAAGGAGTGGGTTTCTCCTCATATCAAGCATTAGCCCCAATAGTTCCATATTGGAATTAAACTGTAATACATTAGATAGTGTCAGTCGTTCCAGATAGAATAGAAGGAAATAGATAATGGTAAGAATGAAACCCCATGCAATATCGGTAGTCCATCTTCCTTTCCCTGGATTAAAATCCGTCAGTTGTTCCCTTAGGAAATTTTTTTTGATTAAGACGAGTATAGCAATGCTCAACCCTCCAAATAGCAATGGATATATGATAAGTTCAAGGCTGGCAAAACCTGTTGATTGATGATTTCTAATCCATAGCATCAGACTAAATGGAATGAAAACAATAATAGATAAAGCGATTATCGATTTTATTCTATTCATTTTTTTCAATTGCACATTATGCATAGCTAATGCTTCAAGCTGTTATTCTATTCTTTTTTTCATCGTCCAGGATGTCTCAGTTTCTTCTGTGATCTCAAATCCAAGTCTTTTGTAGAGATTTGAAGCGTTATTCGCCTTGTCAACACTCAGCGATAGATAGTGAACTCCAAGTTTTTGATATTCAGCTGCGATTTTTTTAAACAACTTTGTTCCTATACCCTGATTTCGGTATTCATATTTAACTGCCATACTTATTTCCGGGGTATTATCGTCAACATACCCAAACCCTTTGTTCTCATCGAGGAATAGTCGCCCCCAAATAGCCCCAACGAGTTGATTGTCTACTTCCACAACTAAGGCAATGTCAAATTTGTCCTTTCCCCAATTATCAATGTAATTAGATAAAGACTTATCCTTAATGATTTCTTTTGGCAATGGGTCATGTCCTTCCGGAATGAAAATCGCCTCATAGAGCATATCCGCTAAAAAAATGGCTTCACTTGGTTTTAATGCTCTTATTGTCATGGTCTTTCTAATTGCTTACAAGATCCGGTTATGATGAGTGAGGATTATGTAGTATTAATCCTTCCAGCTTCTTAAAGCAACACTTTGTTCTAATTTAATGATTAAGAATCAACTCTATTTTACTAACCCGGAGTAATAATTGTGTATATCACATAAGATCCATTCTTCTGATAAGGCCACCCAGGTGAGCGGTATACATTATCACCAACGTATTGACAATCAATAGTACAATTAAAACAAAAGAAATTTTACGATCAGGTTTTTCTTCCTGTAAAATACTCGCCCAGCCCATTACCCCTAAGAGTCCGGCAATTACCTGAATCACAAAAGCTATTCTTCCCCAAAGTGCATGATTTTCTACCTGGTCCTGAGGAAAAGAAACTAACACCTGCTTTGTCCAATCTGAAGTTTCCGGGCCGGTAAAGTATGCTACTGCCGTAATAATTGATAAAACGATCAATCCACTAAAAGTATCTTTCCAGGGTTTGGCATCCATGGGAGTTTTCCTGTGTGCCAATACCCGGTAAGCCAACCAGGGTGTTCCAATTACGGCGAGATGAACAATGACAATATGTATCCAGTTTGCTATCAAGTTTCTCGCAAATAAGATATAAACGTTCGTTAGGTATAGTTATCTGTTTCCGGTTGTAATAGCTTCTTTTGGGTCAATGCCCTGATCAACCTGATCATAATCAAGGGTAGATCCCCCCATACTGTGCGGAATCAAATAAACTACGGTCATTACTACCGCTGCTGTAAGTACTGCCGCTTTACTGACAGTTTCTTTCTTTTTGGGTTTAAATCCGATAATTGCCAAAGCCAATGCCCAGACTATCCACATAATGAGCATTTTATTATCTGTAAAATCTCCTCCAAGGGGAAAACCTGTCCAGTATTCGCCAAAGGCACTTTTCTGGACTAATGGCCCCAATATCATCCCTCCAAGAGTCATTGCAGAAAAAGCGATCGCTGTCCATTTACGCATGGTCTCCGGATCAAATGCGGCACTTAATCCCGCGCGGATACCAAAAATAATTGCAAGGATCATCAACGTAACATGAGGCACCAGGATATAGTTGGAAACAGGGTCTTTATACCTTAAAACAATATTATTTTCTCCCCTTTCCGGAATATTGAATTCATTGCCATCAATGGAACCGGTAACGAAATATTCCATCTTTCCTGCAGCTGGTTGTACTGGTAGTTGAGCAACAAATAGTGCGTTCTCATCTAACTGAAAATCTAAGGTAGTAATAGAGTCGGCTGTCTGATAACGCTTATAATGAAGGGTAGCACTGTAAGTAGAATCTTCAAAGTACGGGAGTTCAATTTTTGCACCTCCGGTAGTTTCATGAGAACGAAGTAGTTCATATTTATGCTTCTCTCCGGCATGCTCTATATGTCCTTTAAATTCATAAGTAGGTCCTGTACTCCTTTGATAGATCATTGCGGCCAGAGCAGTAAGCACAGCTAAAAACCACAAAAGTGTTTTCTTCATCATCTTTTTATTGTCAAGAATGTTATGCTATATGCGCAAGTAGATGAAAACAAGTAAAGGCACATATATCGTTACTATCGGTTTGTATTTGCTTTGTTGAGAAAAAATCGACCTGATTTTTTTACAAAAACAAAATAATCGATTTGCTGAGATTTTCCTTTAAGAAATAGAGCCGTATTTAATTTATTTACTATGCTT
>JAKSCW010000434.1 GCA_022360375.1 Balneolales bacterium | reverse complement strand
AGAACATGAAGAACTTGCAAATCTCGCAACGTTCCTCATGTCTAACCTGGCACCTTACATTACTGGGGAATCTGTTGTAATTGATGGCGGTGAGTCGCTTAAAGCAGGTCAGTTCAATTTTGTCACGGAAATGATGAGCCGGGAAAAGTTGAAAATGGCTTTTAAAGCAATGAAACCAAAAAAATAGTTTCAGAAAAGACTTCCTATTAGAATCATTAACATGATTAAAACAAGATAGAGCACATCCATTTTGAATGTCGGTTTTTCCAGTCCCAGTAAATGCCTGTTAACTATGTGTTCTAAACCTAATTTATAGTATGAGTTGTACAGCGATTTCATATTCACCCCATTTGGTGAATGTTTACTTTTCGGTTCCGTCTACCTTTTCTTCCAATTCAGCAATTCGATTTTGTAAACGGTGTATCTGAATTTCATATTGATTCAAACGGACTACTTTTCCATCTATAGTGGTTTCTACCCAAAGCTGCTCACCTTTATCATATTTAGCAGTGGTTACCAATGCTAGTGTATTGGTATCATATAGCTTCCAAATACCATGTGGTTTCAATTTGTTTTCAACCTGATAGTATTGTCCGGATTGCAATAACTCACCATCAGTATTATAAAAAGCAACATCGTAGTATTTGCCAATCACGTGAGTGACTACTTTTTCAATGTTATTTTCCGGGTTAATATTCTGAGCAGTTGTACTGCTTAGGCCTGTAAATACGAGTAAGGCTAAGGTAATTATTAGTGTTTTCATAGCAATACCTCTCTAAATTTGTTGCTGCCTAATATTACCAAATTGTTAACAAAAAGTAAACTGAATATTACGTTAACTTTATCTAAGAAAACTGAGCTAACCGATGTTCAATCCTTTCGATCTGGATTGCAAGTTGAAGGGCATCGTAACTGGTGTAGCCTGATTCTTTATTTAGCTGGATAGATTTTAAGAAAAGAAGGGCTGCTTTTTCGGCTGCTTTAGAGGCATCAAAGGTTTGTTTTTCAAAAAATATTCGATGACTTTCACTCAACTTTCCATGCTTTACAATTTGTTCAGGAACGTTACACTCCAGAATTTCATGTTTACTGGCAATAATTCGTTTATGTCGATTTTCGGAAGCAGCAGCATATATATTTATAGTTGCCGTTGAACCATTGTCAAATCGAAGGGATAAATGAACTAACGTAGGTTGAGAGTCTGACAAAGAAACCTTATTTGCTTCAATGTGATGAATACCGCTGTTCATCCATTTCAGACAAAGTCCGAGTTCATCAATCCATAGGTGTTGAAATTCTGTGACCAGCGGAATGAGTTGATTACGAATAATTTCCCGTTCAATATGAATGAAATTGGGTCTTGAGACCTTGTCCATCATCCAGCGAGTTGCCGGGGCTAATGAGGGCCACTGTGCAAATTGGACAATAGCCCCAGCTTCACGGGTAGCCCGGTGGATTT
>JAKSCW010000490.1 GCA_022360375.1 Balneolales bacterium | reverse complement strand
TCATTTACGAGGTGCACCCAAGCGACCTGATACGGGGTTGATACCTGATAACCTTGCTATGCAGTTGGTAACCTTAGAGCCTTGGCCATGGATGGCAGTCGCTGCAAAGTGCTAGATCAATTTCTACATTCTCCATTAGCTTTCACTTTACGATTAATTCAATGTGTTTTTCTTACAGTTCTTATCGGGAAACCTGGCTACTTTCTTAACTTAAATTGTTGAGATATTTTGATATTTGGAAAAAAACCGATCTGGTATAATCGATTTTATTTTATTTATAAACAGGTATTTATAGAAACAAAAAAAGCTCTATAAACTGGAATAGAGCTTTCTGAACATTCCGATGAGAATGTCTTTAATTAATGACCTTCAAGAACTCCTAATGCAGACAAGATTTTCTCTCGCAATACTTCCGGGGTAAATGGTTTATGTACAAAACCAGCGTTTTGTTGGTTTATAATTTCAATTCGTTCATGGTTACTTTCGGTAGAAACAATGAGAATGGGCATATCCCGGGTTTCTGATTTTTTACGAACACGCTCAAGCATTTCCATCCCATCCATTACTGGCATATTAACATCAATGAAGAGAATATCCAGCCACTCACGATCCAGCACTTCCAACCCTTCCTGGCCGTTTGCTGCTTCGTGGATTTCTCCTACTTCAACACCACTATTGTGAATGGTTTTTTTAATCATACTGCGCATTACAGCACTATCGTCTACTACTAATATATTTATAGCCATTTTTTCGTCCAGTTTATGCGTGCGGTTCCAATACCTTTTGTTTCATGTGGCTCACAATTGCATTTGGGATGTTCTGAAGTGGTAATACATCTTCAACTGCTCCCATTTTTGCTGCTTCACGCGGCATTCCATAAACTACAGAAGTAGCCTCGTCCTGGCCAATTGTATAAGAACCTTGGTTTTTCATGTTTAAAAGTCCTTTAGCTCCATCTGCTCCCATACCAGTAAGTATAACCCCCATGGCGTTCACCCCTACTGACTTTGCCACTGAATTGAAGAGTACATCCACACTTGGGCGTTGGTGATGAACCGGTGGTCCTTGTTTAATGCGTGTGTAGTAACGGGCGCCACTTTTTTCGACAAGCATATGATAATTTCCTGGTGCAATGAGTACTGATCCCTGCTGAATGTGATCACCATCTTCAGCCTCTTTTACATTTACTTTGCAAATAGAATTCAGGCGCTCTGCAAAACTCTTAGTGAATACCGGGGGCATGTGTTGCACTATAACTATACCTGGTAAATTTCCTGGTAACTGGGTTAAAATTGCTTCCAACGCACGTGTACCTCCCGTAGATGATCCTATCGCGATAAGCTTATCTGTAGTATGCACTAGCCTTGTATCCACTGACAGGGTTTGCTCTACATGAACTTCTTGTTTTTTAACCGGAAGCTCAGGATGACGATCAAAACGAGCTACTGCGGCTGTTCTGATTGCTTTAACAATGTCTTGGGTAATATTCTGCGTTGAATACGCTGAACCGGGCTTACATATTACATCTACGGCACCAAGACGCAAAGCGTTAAGAGCATTTTGGCTGTTCTTTGGTGTTAGGGAACTTACAACAACTACCGGCATAGGAAAGTGCTTCATCAATTTCGAAAGAAATGAAAGCCCATCCATTCTTGGCATCTCTAAATCAAGGGTCAGAACATCAGGTTTAAGCTTCACAATTTTATCGCGTGCGATATATGGGTTCATCGCTGTTCCAACAACTTCAATATCTTTTTGCTTATTCAGTTCTTCAGTAAGAAGCTTCCTCACCAAAGCAGAATCATCAACCACAAGCACTTTAATCATTGTTTTCTCCTATGAATAATAAATGGATATATCTACTACGCCTTCGTCAAGAAAAACCTTCACATCTTCCTTTGTCATATTTTCAAAAACGATGTCCGGATCTTCATTTTCACCTGCAATACGAGGTGGGCGTATGTAACAGATTTTTTCATTGCGCGAAAAAAGCGGTACCGTATTACCACAAATAATATTGGCGATTTCGCACAGGGCCCCTTTTTTTTCTTCTTCATTTGCCTCATCAATACCCAGCATATTAGCTGCAATCGCGTTGAGTAAGTCACCATTCGGATTTATAACCATAGCCCCTTCAGCTGCCCCATCAAACTGAACAATAGAGCGAACACTCCCATCTGGCTGAATAATGTCTTCATCATCCATTTCCCATTCATCAAGTGGATACATGTAACAGGTTATCTCAAACGTATTGAGCGCTATATCGTGAATTTTATCCGTATAAGTTGTAGTCATTGTTCTTCTTGTAAAAATTCGAAAGTTGGTTTTCCAGTATTGGCATTGAATAGGGTTTTTGAACATATCCATGCCCCCAGAAAGAAAGCATATTCAACAGTTGATCACCACATTCTGATGTTACCGCCACTACCGGCACGTGCTGATACTTAGGTTGATTATGAAGCCATTTCATTAGTTCAACCCCATCCATTTGAGGCATCATAATATCAGTAAATATGAAGTTGATGCTTTCTTTCTTCAGGATGGCCATTGCTTCATATCCGTTTTTTGCTTCAAAAATCTGGTCGATCTTATAGGAACATTTCAGCAAAGAAATTTTCATATAAGCCCGCATTGTTAAATCATCTTCTACAATTAATACATTCATCATCCTGTATACCTGCTGTTCTTAGATGAATTATCGTTCCATGTAATAATTTCTTTAGATTTAGCCTCAAAACTATTTGATAGTCTGTTCTCACGAATGTAGATCTCTTCTACGTATCTCCATTGCAGATGCTTCAGGATAAGGTCATCTGTTGAGCCTTTTTGCGTGCCCATCAATTTCATTACGTCCCATCTTTTATCGATATGTGTTTTCAAATTCATGGTATCATCCCTATTTATATTACTGCCGCGGAGTATCTTATGGCCCTGTTTGGAGTTGCTCCAAGCTGCTTTAGCGGTTTGTTTAGCGGTTCCTTGTTAATTGTCACCAAACCGGTATTCATGTCCAATACCATAGTCCGTGAGATGGAACCTCCTACTTGCTGATTAGCAATAATGAAGCCATTCTTCCATAGTAATTTGCGTAGAGTGGTAAAATTTCGTTGTCCTATTTTGAAATAATCCTCTTCTGCATTTTGCTTCATACTAGCTCCACCAGCTACATTGATTTCCAAATTCTTTTTTTGAGCCCCCAACCTAAACACCTCTTTCAATAGCAAAGCAAAACCAGTATCAACGTACATAGAAGGCTTTACCTTTGCTTTTTCGGGATCAGACTTTGAAAGTGGGAGCATAACATGAACCATTCCTCCAACTCCAGCTA
>JAKSCW010000189.1 GCA_022360375.1 Balneolales bacterium | reverse complement strand
GGGAACCATCTTCAGTCTCCCTCCTAACCAACGCCACCTTTGCATGCACCTTTAGCCCGGGCATACTGTAGCGAATCTTAATACCTGCTTCTTTCATCCGGTCTGCCCAATACAGGTTGTTTTCTTCGTCAAAACGGGCTTTTACCTCCATAAAAACCTGTACTGATTTCCCGTTTTTCGCTGCGCTTATGAGAGCCTCTCCTATCCGGCTGTGTTTTGCCATCCGGTAAAAAGTTACATTAATTTCCTTCACTTCGGGGTGAATAGAAGCCTCATTAAAAAACTGAAGTATATACTCATAAGACTGGTACGGGAAATGAAGAATCTGGTCCCCGGATTCAATAGCCTCGAAAACAGTGTCACAGCCATCAATTTCCGGATTTCTTACGGGATTCAGATGCTTATATTCCAAGTGCTGCCTTCCCCCGGAATCCACCTGGAAAAAATCGTTTAAATTGTGATACCTGCCACCATATGAAAGATCCGTTTTCTCTATTCCACATTGGTTTTTAAATACTTCAAGTAAAGTCTCCGTCATTTCACTGTCGAACAAGAAACGAGTGGGAACCCCTAAGTCTCTCTTCTTAACCTGCCTCTCGATCTTTTCCACGAGGTTGCCACTGAATTCATCATCGATTTGTAAATCAGCATCTTTATTCAGTTTAAAACTGCAGCATTCAATCACTTCTTTTTCAGAATACACTAAATCCAGGTTCCAACGAATGATATCGTCCAGGAAATAAAAATGGGTATTGTTTCCTTCTCTCAGTGTATAAAACCGGGGTAGCTTATCTGAAGGAATATTCAACATCTGATGCTCTGTCCCAAACTCTGATTTTAGACACAAAGCCAGATAGAGTGCCTTATTTTTGATGAAAAGCTTTTCCCTGGTGATGGACTGAGGGTGAAGATATGCCAGTACATGAGTTTTAAAATACCTTCTCAGTTCTGGCAAATGACCGGGTTCTTTTGAGTTCATGTGAATAAAAATTCCCTCTTTTTTCAACTCTGAAATCAGATTTCTAAGGGTATCTCCGTATTCATCTAACTGGGTTCCAACCTGGTCGTATATAAAACTCAGAGTTTCAGCCGGATCAAAACCCAGGTGCTTTTCGATATTCTTTCTCTTTACATCAGCCAGGCGTCGCAAACTTGCTACACGCACCCGGAAAAATTCGTCCAGGTTGGAAGAATAAATAGCCAAAAACCGCAATCTCTCCACCAGTGGCACCGATTCAGATTGTGCCTCCAGGAGAACCCGGTAGTTAAAGGAAAGCCAGCTCAAGTCGCGGTCATATAATGGAATCTCACTCATTCAATAATCGCAAAATTGTTGTACGAAATGAGTATAGCATATCTTGAACCGTAGTATTTAAATGGAATATTATTTTTGAGGGAACAATGAGTTTTCCGCCAATACGGAAATGATCTAACGCTATTTATTTAAAAATCTGATTTAGGATAACAGAATTTGCTTATAAATGGAAACCATCAGGATTGAACCTCCATGCTGATCTCATAAAGGCTGAGGAGGGAATGCAACTGGGATTGATCTATCTTTTCGGTGGCTTCAACCTTAAGAAGATCGGTACCTGCATTACGTTCTATGTACCAGTTTTTTACTTCCGGAATCAAACTTACAATTCGTATTAGAAAGGAAAGCTGGCCGCGTTGCTCCGGGCGGCTTTTGATAATAAATGTGTTCATTAAATCTACTATTGAAGGTTAAATGCACACCAATAGTAACCATGCTTGTGAGCAGCCTCATTGATCTGGATCAAGAAATGCCTGGATGTATGGATATTTTTTTGCGAATGCGTGACAGGGTTTCCGGCTTGACTCCCAGGTAACTGGCTAAATGGTATTGTTTCACCCTGTGAACCAATTCCGGCCTGGTCTCAAGGAGTTTTTGATAACGCTCAAGTGGTGATAAATTTTTGAAGTCCATGTACTGCACCTGTTGTTTCGCCATCAAATCGCTGCTAATCAGGTGTCCGATCTCAACTAATCTTGGTACAGAATTAAATAATTCCTGCGTTTTCTCCATGGATTCCAGAAATAATACACAATCTTCTTCGCACACTATGGAAACTTCTGATGGGGTCTTGGTTACATAACTTGCCGGGGTAAATGGATGGTATTCAGTGAAAATGTCGGTGGTTTTCTCATTCCCGTCCCTGGTATGATAAACACGAATGAGGCCTTTTAATACCATGAAAGACTCTTGGGCTACCTCTCCCTGCCGAAGCAACATAGTACCCTTTGGAAACTCTTTTACGACACTATTTTTTCGTACTGTTTCTTTTTCTTCCTCATTAAGAGTGATGTACTGGTTTAAGTATTCTATAATTCCCTCGTGAGACATACTTCATTTTTTCCTTAAAATAAAAAAGGCTAACAAGTAATGCTGGGCAGCCTTTTTACTGGGCTTTCCAACTCAAAATAAAGTGCGGGCTTTCGATTAACATCCCGGTTAATTGTTAACTCAACCAAATTTCAGGTACAAAAAAAAGGAGTTGTTGAGAAACCCTCAAAAGCCAACCAAAAGAAGATTTGGAAACGGTCGGGTTTGGGTGACTAAGATATTAAAGGAATAACTGATTTTTACATTTAGAGAGTGTTATAGCTCGTAACAGCATTTTTCATTGGCATGATTTTATGGCATCTTAACGCCATTAATTTTTAAGCTAACTATTCTTATACCATGCGTTTAAACCGATTCATTCTCCTCGGGGTCATAGTGTTGATGGCAATTGATACAGCTTTCGCACAAAGATCCAGAAACTCAGACGATAATGCATCAGCAATAGCCTCCCAGAATTACAATGCATTTGCATTTAGAAACATAGGCCCGGCATTTACTTCCGGAAGAATTGCCGACATTGCCATCCACCCGGATAACCGACATGTTTGGTATGTAGCCGTTGGTTCTGGTGGTGTTTGGAAAACTGAAAACTCAGGAACAACCTGGACCCCTCTTTTTGATAAACAACCTGTGTATTCCATTGGTTGTATAACCATCGATCCTAATAATCCTCACCGTATTTGGGTTGGTACCGGCGAAAATGTTGGTGGCCGCCATGTGGCTTTTGGGGATGGGGTGTACTTAAGTGAAGATGGAGGTGCCTCATGGAAAAATATGGGATTACCCGAATCGGAACATATTGGGAAAATTATTGTGCATCCCTCAAATTCTGATATCGTGATGGTGGCCGCACAGGGTCCACTTTGGAATAAAGGTGGCGAACGTGGATTCTACCTCACTGAAGATGGCGGTAAAACGTGGACCAAAACTCTTGGAGATGATGAATGGGTGGGAGTTACTGACATTGTAGTTGATCCAAGGGATCCAAATGTAGTTTATGCAGCTACCTGGCAACGACACAGAACCGTTGCTGCACTTGTTAATGGAGGCCCGGGATCAGGAATCCATAAATCTACCGATGGTGGTAAAACATGGACAGAGTTAAAGAAAGGCCTTCCAGGCGGAATTAAAGGCAAGATTGGTTTAGCCATAAGCCCGCAAAATCCCGATTATGTATATGCCGCCATTGAACTGATACGACGTAAAGGGGGCGTGTACACTACTACTGATCAAGGAGCTTCCTGGAAGAAAATGTCGGATGCTGTAGCAGGTGCAACAGGCCCGCATTACTACCAGGAGCTATACGCTTCACCTCACGATTTTGGAACTATTTACCTGGTGGATGTACGGATGCAGGTTTCCTATGATCACGGAAAGACCTTCAGCAGGTTAAATACCAGCGCTACTCACTCTGATTCTCATTCTTTGAATTTTTTACCTGATGAACCAGATTATCTGCTCCTCGGAACAGATGGCGGTATTTATGAAACCGTGGATAACACCGAGTCCTGGAGATACATTAAAAATCTACCTATCACCCAGTATTATAAATTGGCAGTGGACGATGCCGAACCCTTCTACAATGTATTTGGTGGTACCCAGGATAACGGATCCCATGCAGGACCATCCCGAACTGACGATGCCAGTGGAATTCGCAATGCCCATTGGTCTCGCGTTTTAGGGGGAGATGGACATCAATCGGCGGTAGAACCAGGCAATCCTGACATCGGGTATGCAGAATCTCAGCAAGGTTATCTAAATCGCTTAGATCGTATCACTGGTGAAGCAGTGTTCATTCAACCTCAACCTGGTGTTGGAGAAGGAGAAGAACGATTCAATTGGGATGCTCCTATCCTCCCCTCTCAGCATGTACCAAGTACCATTTATTTTGCTTCGCATCGTGTTTGGAAATCCACCGATCGAGGCGATAGCTGGGAAGCTATTTCTGGTGATTTAACTAAAGATAAAGATCGAATCACCGAGCCAATTATGGGACGCACTCAAAGCTGGGATCATGCATGGGATTTGTACGCTATGTCTGAATTTTCCACCATTACATCTCTGGGTGAATCACCGATCAATGCAGATGTACTGTACGCCGGTACCGACGATGGGCTGCTCCAATCCACCACAGATGGTGGGGCAACCTGGACAGCCACAGAAGTAGGAAGTATTAGAGGAGTCCCCGGGAATGCCTTTGTGAATGATGTACGTGCCGACCTTTTCGACGAAGCTACAGTATATGCTGCCTTGGACAATCACAAAGAAGGTGATTTCAAGCCTTACCTGGTGAAAAGTACTGATTACGGAAGATCCTGGAGTTTGATTACTGGTAATCTCCCTGAAGTTGGAATGGTATGGAGAATCGTACAGGATCATGTAAACAAAGACCTGGTCTTCCTGGCTCATGAATTTGGAGCTTATTTCACTATAGATGGCGGGAATGAGTGGATTAAAATGAAGGGAGGAATACCTACTATTTCTTTCCGTGACATCACCATACAGCGAAGGGAAAACGATGTAGTTGGTGCCACTTTTGGAAGAGGTTTCTATGTGCTCGACGACTATACTCCACTAAGAAGTTTAACTCCTGAGTTATTAGATCAGGAAGCTCACTTATTCGACCCCAGAGATGGAGATTGGTACGTCCAAAGAAATGTATCCCGGTATATGGGTGACGATTACTACTCAGCTCCCAATCCTGATTTTGGAGTTAACTTCACCTACTACCTGAAAGAAGGGTTAACTACGTTAAAGGCAGAGCGCCAGAAAATGGAAAAAGAACTGGGTGATGCAGACATACCGTTTCCAGGTTGGGAATCTTTGGAAGCCGAAATGCGCGAAAAATCTCCAATGATTCAGTTAGAAATCTATGATTCTGATGGTGAACTGGTTAGACGAGTGCGGGCAAAAACATCAAAAGGCTTCCATCGCGTAAATTGGAATTTACGCACTGCATCTCAGGGGTTAATTAACCCGGATCGAACAGGCAGTGGAAATGGAACCCTGGCCAGACCCGGCACCTATACTGCTCAGCTTGTAAAAATTGTAGATGGAGTCTCCACTAATATCGGAGGAATGGTTGAGTTCGATGTTGTTCCGCTTCGGGAAGGCGCTCTACCAAGAAAATCTGATGCTGAAGTACTGGCATTCCAGGATGAATTACAGGAATTTTCAAATCAGGTACAAATGGCCAATAGTGAGATGGATGAAGCGGAAGAACTACTTACCGCCATGCAGGTTTCACTAAGCCGTTCTGAAACACCAGATGCTGAGTTGATGAAAGATCTGCATGATGCTGAAATGACGCTTAAAGCCCTTGATACGAAAATGAATGGGAACCTTCCTCAAAGAGAACTAAGAGATGTAATGCCCAAAACGGTGATGAATCGAATCTCTGTTGCTTTTAGCGGACTAAGAGGAACTTATGGGCCAACAGCTATGCATCAGGAAATGCTTCGTGTTGGAAAAGAGGAATTTGATCTTATCCACGATGAATTACATCCCTTAATGCATGAAACAATACCAGCCCTAGCTGAACGGCTTAAGGCAAATGGAGCCCCCCCTGTTAT
>JAKSCW010000348.1 GCA_022360375.1 Balneolales bacterium | reverse complement strand
CATAGTGGTTTATTGAGAGCCATTTTATCACTTTCATTTCCACTCATCTTATTTCTTTAACATTTAATCCTTAGCTTTTTTGAAAAATTAGCATAACCATGTCGCTACTGCTCATCGCGAAAAACCGGGATATGAATCCCTGGAAAGACGCTCTTCTCAAGGAAGACCCTAACCTGGATGTCGAAATATGGCCACGGGTTGAAAACAAGGAACGGGTAACTTTTGCAGTGAGTTGGAAACATCCATATAACGTATTGGATGGGTACCCAAACCTGAACGTGGTCCATTCTTTAGGAGCCGGAGTGGATCATATTTTAAACGATGAAGCCATTGCAACCCCGGTGAAAATTGGACGCATGGTCATTCCTTCGCTTAAAGCTCAAATGGCGGAATATGTGCTAAATGCCATTCAAAATTATCGCTTTCATACTTCACGATATGTGGATCAGAAACGAGAAGGATTTTGGAGCAGGCATGACCAGGTTCCAAAAGAAAATTGTACAGTGGGTATTCTCGGATTGGGAGAAATCGGAGAAGTAGCCGCTGAATCTCTGCTTATGAATGGATACCCGGTATTGGGGTGGTCGAGATCAAAAAAAGAAATGAATGGAATTCAGACATTCAGCGAAAATGAACTCAATAGTTTCCTTTCACACACTAACATCCTGGTATGCTTACTTCCACTCACGAAAGAAACCAGAGGAATTCTCGAGCTCGACCTTTTTAAACAACTGAAACAACCTGCTTTTCTGATTAACGCAGCTCGTGGTGGCCATTTAATTGAAGAAGATTTGATTTACGCGTTGGATACCGGGGTTCTTACCGGTGCGTGCCTGGATGTGTTTGAAGAAGAACCCTTGCCAAATCATCATTTGTTCTGGAATCGACCAAAAATTATGATAACTCCACATGTAGCTTCCATTACCGATCCAAAAGAAGCTTCCGCATTAATTGTTGAGAACTATAAGCGTTCGCTGTCTGGAATGAAATTAAAATACGAAGTGGATCGAGAGAACGGATACTAGACGAAGAACCGGACCAACAAATACCCTAACCACACAAAAAGCAGCCCAACCAACACTTGTCCGCCCACATTCAGTAAGGCTGCCAAGAATTCCCCTTCCTTTCCAAGAAGAAAAGAATCATTGATAAAGGTGGAAAAAGTGGTAAAGCCACCAAGCAGCCCGGCAAACACAAAAAGGCGGAGTTCGGTATTCATAAGGTTCCTGGCTTCAAATATCCCGGCTAACAAACCGATGAGAAAACAACCCAATACGTTCACCACAAAAATGCCAACAGGAAATTGTTCCGGTTTGAAATGGTTTTGAAGCAAATTGGCTAGCAGATACCTGTATACAGCACCTAAAAAACCTCCAAATCCAATAGCAAAAATAGCAGGAAGAGAAATTTGCACTCTAAACCTTTACTGAATGCACCCAGCCATGCTTATCTTCAAGTTTACCGTATTGAATGCCGGTAATCTCATCAAACAATCGTTGGGCGAAATCCCCGATACTGCCACTGCCAATATGGATGGTTTCCCCATTATGCTCGATCAACCCAACCGGAGAAATAACTGCGGCTGTTCCGGAACCAAATACCTCTTTCAACTCACCGCTTTTAGAGGTTTCGAACACTTCATCAATAGAAATCCTGCGTTCTTCAACCTTATAGCCCCAGTCTGCGGCTAATTCCATTACCGATTTACGGGTTATTCCTGCCAATACCGAACCGGTAAGTTCGGGGGTCACCAGTGTGTCATTAATTAAGAAATGGATATTCATTGTGCCCACTTCTTCGATGTACTTGTTTTCTTTGGCATCTAACCACAGAACTTGTGTAAATCCTTTTTGCTGGGCTTCACGGGCGGGAAGAAAACTGGCGGCATAGTTCCCGCTGGTTTTAGCCTCACCGGTTCCGCCAACTACCGCACGAACATATCCTTTTGGAGTAGAGAGTGATACAGGATTGAAACCCTCTGCATAGTACGCCCCAACAGGACTGGTAATAATGTAATAATTGTACCGATCAGAAATCCGGGCTGCCAGATAATCTTCGCTGGCAAAGATAAAAGGGCGAATATAAAAGGCCGTACCCATTTGTTTAGGAACCCAGTTTTTGTCTAACCTGAGCAACTCTTCAAGAGCGGTAACAAATGTTTCGAACTCTGTTTCGGGAATACACATTCTTCGGCAGGAACGGTTGAACCGGGCATGATGCTCATCCAACCTGAAAAGATTGATGGTATTTTCATCCTGGTAGAATGCTTTCATCCCTTCAAATACGGCCTGGCCATAATGAAAGACATTCATCGCCGGGTTAATCTCAATACTTCCATAAGGCTTAATGACCGGTTCTCCCCAGCTTCCATTTTCGTACACCTGCTCAAACATGTGATCACCAAAAATGCGGCCGAACTGGAGATTATTAAAATCTACTTCGTGAACTCTGCTTGATTCTGACTGTTGTATTTTTATTCTCTGTGTCAATGTCTCGTTCATTATTCTGCTCTTAGTTCATGGAGTTAGAAAGGAACAGCAATGTATCATTTTTATTGCTCGATTGCATCACCCTGTACTCTGCATTGCCGCAGCAATACCATTGATGTTCAGGAAAATAAGCTCCGTGAGTACTTCCCTTTCTTCTTGTGTTTCAGCTGAATCCCACCGCTTCAGTAATTCAGACTGAAGTACATTCAGCGGATAGGTAAACGGGTTCCGGAATAAAATGGATCGCTGAATAACCGGGTTATGATCCAGCACTTTTTCCGTTCCCGCAATCCTGGTAATATATTCCCCGGCCTTCGTGAAATCACTCTTTATCCGTTCATGAAATTCATAATCCGTATCGTGGTTGTAAATGTACGACGTGGAAAGATGGGTTCGGGCAATTTCCCGCTGAGAATTATTCAACACCGTGTAGAAGAATCTCCACTCTTTAAACCATTTCTTCAAAATCTCTTCGGCATCGTCATGGGCTTCCAGGATTTCCTCTAACCCTTTCCCAATTCCATACCAGCCGGGAACGTTATACCGAACCTGGGTCCATGCAAATACCCAGGGAATAGCACGTAGTCCTTCAAAATCGAGTTTACCACCGGCTCCACGCGAAACCGGCCGCGATGCTATTGGCAGCTTGCCGATATGTTCAATCGGGGTAATTCCTGAATACCAATTCCAGAATTCTTCGTCGTGAATAAGGCTTCGGTAGTTGGTCATGGTTTTCTGGGCAAGTTCCTGCATCATGTCCCATTCGTTGTCTGCACCGGAGAGGTATCCCGGTTTGTCTTTCTGGGCGATGGAAACCTGCACCATGGCATTAACCAGTTGCTCCAAATGCCGGTGGGCAATTTTATGCAATGAGTACCGGAAGGAAATTACTTCCCCCTGCTCCGTAAACCGGATTCGGCCATTGTTACTAACCGGGGGCATAGCCACGATGGCTTTGTTCGACTGGCCACCACCACGGCCTACTGTACCACCCGTTCCGTGGAATAAACGGAAGTCAATGCCATACTGCCGGCACATTGTGCCCAACGAATATTGTGCTTTGTTCAGTGCCCAGTTGGCCATCCAGTAGCCACCGTCTTTGTTGCTGTCAGAATATCCAAGCATGATTTCCTGGAAGTTTCCCCGTGCTTCCACTTGTTTTCTGAACAGTGGATCGTCGAACATTTGCGCCATCAGGTTGGCACTCGCTCCCAAATCCTCAATGGTTTCAAATAGTGGAACCACATCCAGTTTAGTAGCTACTTTGCCATCGATATAACTCCAAAGCCCCAATTCCTTAGCAATGAGCAACACCTCCAGCATATCACTCACGCCATGAGTCATGCTAATGATGTAACTTCCAAATGAGTTCGGGTCGAGCGTGAGCATATCCCGAATTTCTTCAAACACCGTCATCACCCGGTTAGCCACTTCCGAACGCTCGCTCCGGAACGGGCTTAACGGGCGCGGGTTCTTCAGCTCATCATCCAGCAGCCTGATTTTTTCTTCCTCGGAAAGTTCCGCATAGTTATCGATCACATTTCCTTTGCTCAGTAACTCGGCTACAGTTTCTTCATGCAGCCGGCTGTGCT
>JAKSCW010000405.1 GCA_022360375.1 Balneolales bacterium | reverse complement strand
TTTCTTCTTGTGCCTCTTCTCCAAACTTAGAGCCTACCGGAGGGCGGTATTCCTGGAAAGGAATTTTAAGCAGGTTTATAACATCTCCGTTCTCTTTCGGATCCATATGGGTATCAATTCCATAAACTAGTTCTTTAGTGTTTTCTACCTGGGCAAAGGTTCTGAATAACCGGTCCCAAATGGAAAAGATATTACCGTAATTTGTGTCTGTATAGGGTTGTGTGTAGTGATGGTGAACCTTATGCATAAGTGGAGTTACAAATACCCAGGATAACGCGCGATCCAGTTTTTTTGGAAAATTGATATTGGCATGATTGAAATGGGTAAAGAAGGCAGAGCAGGTTTGGTATAAAAAGACCATCCAGATAGGTGCTCCAACAATCAAAACCCCAGCAATAGTAAACATCATCCGAAAGACAGCTTCTCCCGGATGGTGGCGAAGTCCGGTGGTTACATCCACGGTGGTATCACTATGATGGATGAGATGGAACTTCCACATAAAACGAATTTTATGCTCTACCCAATGCACCGTGTACGCCCCGATTAAATCCAGGATCATCACCCCCACCAGGGCCTGCACCCAAACCGGCATCTCAATCCATTGAATAATTCCAAATTGGTTAGCTACTGCAAAATCTGAAGACCATAGCAATGCACCAGCGAAAATAAGCCCGATAATTGTAAAGAAGATCGTGAGCACAAAATTTACGAAGGCGTGGCGTATTTTCCGGTAACCGAAATTGAAGAGCGGAAACACCCCTTCAATAATCCAGAAAAGGAAAATTCCACCAACAAGAATTCCTGCCCTGAAACTGGAAGGGATGTTTTCAAAAAAATCAATAAAGGCTTCCATACTCACAACGATCTTTCTTCACTCCAATATATAAAAATCCCCGGCCCGAACTAACGAACCGGGGTTGAATAGCTAAATTTGACTAGTTATCGGTATCGGAAGTAGTCAAATCTTTAAATGGAGATAGATTGGCAGATTCCATTGCTGACTGATATTCAGCCCAATCTCCTTCAACAAATGCGTTTATTTCCTGTACGGCTTGCTCTACTGCTTCCTCAGCAATTCTGAATAGATTTTCCTCCGTAGCGCCGGGGCCATCATAATCACCACCTAAATAGCGATTTGGAGCAAACAACCGTTGCATTACGGTAACATCAGGGTTTCTTGTAATTCCCTGACGATCATCCTGCTTTCCGAAGATCATATCCATGATTTCACCAATTCTTTCCTTGGTAGCTTTATTCATTTCCATGAGTTCTTTTTTCTCTTCGCGCGGGTCGTTCTTAACTAATGTTTCATTTACCTGGATAATAGTTTGTGCATCATGAAGCATACTTACGTGTTTACGAAGATGGGATCGTAACTCATACACGTTATCATAAAAGGCATATGTTGCCTCCAATGCAGCCATCGGCATCTCAATTCTTGGGTCCGGATGAACCGTTACCATAGTAGAATCAGAATAATCTCCATAGGTATACTTCACCTTGTAGGTGCCTGGCAATACAGAGGAACCTCCTGGTTCAAAATTATTATTTCCTCTTGGAGCATTTCTGCTTGGATTTCTTACTCCTGCACGTTCCAGGCCCCATGATGTACGATTGACCCCGTTTTCCTGTGGTGTGCGGTCGAAGGTGCGAAGCTTATTACCCTCCATATCGTAAATTTCGATGGTTACATCTTCTTCTTCATCGTCTTCTTCCACCAATGACTTGTTCACAGCGTAAGTAAGCATGGCACCTCTGCCCCTGTTTTCACCCATGAACATTCCATCGGCAGAAAACCTCGACCCGGTTGCTTGTCGCCAGGTTGCCAGATACGCATCCGGAGATGCAAAAGCTTTTATAGGTTTCTCAAGTTCATTAATGCCATTTGCCGCAAGTTCTCTCAGCGGCCGGATATCGTCAAATACCCAGAACGAACGGCCAAAGGTTCCAATCACCAAATCGTGTTCTCTTGGGTGAATCACCATATCGTAGGTAGAAACGGTTGGATATCCATTGGTCCATTTGGTCCATGTGTCACCACCATCAATGGTTACATAAAGTCCCAGTTCTGTACCGGCAAACATTAAACCAGGCTCTTCTAAATCCTGAACAAAAGAAAGTGCGTACCCTTCCACCCCTTTGTCTTCAAGCAGATTAACCCAACGCCTTCCATAATCGGTAGTGTGAAGAACTATTGGCCTCCAATCACCACGGCGATAGTTATTAAGTACAGCAAATGCTTCCCCGGCATTAAATGCAGAAACCTTGATTTGGGCGACCCAGCTTCCTTCTTCTACTCCTCTTGGAAACCGGCTTACGTTATCCCAGGTCTCCCCTCCATCTCTGGTAACATGTATTAATCCATCATCACTGCCTGCCCAGATCACACCTTCTTCTACCGGGCTTGCCTCAATAGCAAGGAGAGTTGTGTGGTTCTCGGCGCCAGTGGCGTCCATGGTCAATCCGCCACTTTCATGCTGCCTTTGTTTGGTGGTATCATTCGTTGTCAGGTCCGGTGAAATAATTCTCCAGGTTTCGCCCCTATCCGGAGAATAATGAACATACTGGGTTCCAAAATAGATGCCGCTTTCAACAAAAGGATCAAAGTTTATAGGTGCATTCCAATTGAAGCGTAAATGTTCGCCCTCAGGGTGGGTTGGTTTTACAAATCGGGAGCTTCCTGTTTCGCGATCTACCCTGGCAACATTTCCCTGCTGAGATTGGGCATAGGCATATCTGGAATTTGTTGGATCGATCATTACATCAAATCCATCTCCAAAGAATAACTCGTCCCAATATGAATTACGAATTCCCCCACTTCTCCAAACATAGGCAGGACCTTGCCACGAACCATTGTCTTGCATTCCTCCATATACGTTGTAGGGTATTTCCATATCAACTTCTACGTGATAGTACTGCCCGACAGGAATATTTTCGATGAACCTCCAGGAATCTCCATTATCAAAACTGATGTTCAGGCCTCCGTCGTTACCATCAATTAAAAACCCTGGATTATCGTGGCTGAGCCAAAATGCATGATGATCAGGATGTACCCAATTATAGTATGGATACAAACTTTCAAATGAACGCCCGCCATCTTCACTTCTTGAAAGGTAGGTGTACAAACTAAAAACTATATTCTCGTTGAACGGGTCCACATAAATTTCAGAATAATAGAAGGGCCGGTTTCCAACATTTCCATCTTCTTCAACGGTTTGTCTCAATTCCCAGGTAAACCCGCCATCATCAGATCGATAGATCGCATTTTCCTCTGATTCTATGAGGGCATAAACCACACTTGGATTACTTGGTGCAATTGCAATTCCCATTTTTCCAAGTGGTCCTTCCGGCAGCCCGTCTTCGGAAGTAAGCATATTCCATGTTTCACCTCCATCAAGTGTCATGTACATTCCCGAGCCTTCCCCCCCGGATTCAAAAAACCATGCAGAACGTTCAAATCTCCACATTGCTGCAAAAATCTTATCCGGATTTGCAGGATCCATTACCATATCTGCAATACCTGTGCGATCATTGTTATACAATATTTTATTCCAGGTTTTCCCGCCGTCGGTAGTTTTGTACACTCCCCGGTGTTCCGAAGCTGCCCACTGATCACCTTGTGCACCCACATACACGGTATTAGGATCATCCGGGTGAATGATGACCCGGTGAATATTTCTGGTTCCCTCAAGTCCCATTAGCTCAAATGTTCGTCCGCCATCTAAACTGCGATACACTCCAGCCCCGGCATTGGCGCTGTTTCTGGGGTTTCCTTCTCCGGTACCAACCCAAATGATATCCGGGCTTTTTTGGTGTATATCAATTGCTCCGATTGAAGCTGCACTATAATCATCAAAGATAGGTTCCCATTTAATTCCCCCGCTTTCAGATTTCCAGATTCCACCAGACGCAGACCCTACGTACATGATATCCGGATTACTTTCAACAACATCAATTGCTGTTATTCTTCCACTCATCCCCGCAGGGCCAATATTCCTTGGTTCTATTCCTTTTAGCAGTTCCATATCCAGCTGCTGGGCGGTAATCAAAGTACTAACCGCCATTAAAAGAACTAGTGCACTATTAAATCTGAGTAATTGCTTCATAAATCCTAGGGTTGTTGATTAGAAAAAAAAAGATGGTGTGTCCCCACACCATCTTTAACTTTTAATTTCTGTATTTAATCTTCTCCGTCAAGAATGTCTTCAATCATCATTTGTGCATCTTCCAGATGTACACGTGTTACCCGGTTGATATTTCCTGAATTCAGACGATTGATAATATCTCTTCGAAGAATCACTAATTGATTTCTTACCAGAGGGCGGGTATCTGATTGGCTTACATCGTATTGAGACCCAAAAAACCCACCACGTGGTGGTTCCACGGTCATCAAATATTCTGCACGCTCAATGTATGCTCTTTGAACATGACGACGATGAACATCGATATTACGATTAGCACGAAGTTCACTCCAAACGCCGTTTCGCAAATCGTCCATCATTTCAAACGTTGTGTATACATCACCATCCTCACGGGCTTCACTATCAATTAAGCGGCCAATCCTTGAAGGGCTCATAACGTTGTTTAATACACCCACCTGGGCACTTCTGAACGCCTCTACTGAAGTCGCCTGGTTAACACGATCCAGGATATCAGTGTTGTACGCCCATGTTGGAGTTGAGAACGCATGACGCTGCAGGAATTGCATGGCCCGGCGTTGATCTGCCTCATCTACCACTTCATACACAACGCCATCCTGATCAAATGTTTTGTATGTCTGGTATACACCGCCAATATATGTAGTTACATGGCCCATATATCTTCTCCACTGGCCGATAATTTGGCCATACAATTCATTTAAGTCAGCATAGTTTTCACCATCAGTAGTTGCCCAATCGACCAGATTATCGGTGATAACCTGCAGATTCGCCAAACCAAGTTCACTGGCATTCATTGCATCATCACCAATAGCTTCAGTTTGTGAACGTGGATCTGCACCTGTAGAGAAACCAAACCAGTACAGTGGGTCGCCTGCTTTTTCGACAACCATTTCATTCAAAATTTCATCCTCGTCAGAAGGTTCTTCAATATCCGGGAACCAACGGTAGCCCCATTCAATGGACCAAAGATCATATTCACCAAGTCTGGGATAGAAATTGGTTACTCCGTCACCGGGTTGAGCAATGTAATTGAAGCGCGCATAATCCATAATTGAAGGCGCAGTACCATGAGTTGAAGTAAACTCCGGGTCACGAAGTTGCTCTACGGTGTAACCGGCGCTTGACCCCATATTATGAGGGAGCCCAAGGGTATGGCCTACTTCGTGTGCCATCACAAAACGAAGTAATTCACCCATAATTTCATCACTCATTTTTACATTTCGTGCATCTGGGTTTGCCGCGGCAGTCTGAATAAAAAACCAATTCCTTAACAAGTTCTGTACATTATGATACCACATAATATCGCTTTCCAGGATTTGTCCTGTCCTTGGATCATGAACATGAGGTCCGGATGCATTTTGGATAGGATTAGTAATGTATCTCATTACGGAATACCGTGCATCTTCCGGTGAAAATTCAGGATCCTCTTCAGGAGTTGGAGCGGCCTTTCCGATAATCGCATTTTTGAATCCGGCCGCTTCAAAAGCAACCTGCCAGTCGTTTACACCCTGAATTAAATATGGAATCCACTTTTCAGGAGTTGCAGGATCTAAGTAATAAACGACAGGTTCTTCTGGTTCTACCAACTCACCCCTTAAGTAAGCTTCTTTGTCGCTTGGAACCAGTTTATAGCGGGTCACATATCGCTCTCTGGCTGCACGATGCTCATCGGAACTATAGTCATATTGCTGAATGGAAAAGTAAGCAACACGTTCATCATAGTTTCTTGGCATCCATGGCTCTTCAGGAAGTAAGATCATAGACTGGTTTACTTCTAAAGAGATGGTACCCGTTACTACATCAT
>JAKSCW010000515.1 GCA_022360375.1 Balneolales bacterium | reverse complement strand
CATTAGCAATTTAGGAATGTTTGGTATTGAAGAATTCACAGCTATTATAAACCCTCCTAATGCTTGTATACTTGCAGTTGGGGCCATACGTGATGTTCCTGTGGTGGAAAATGGTGCTGTAGTTCCGGGCAAACGAATGAAAGTCACTCTTTCCAGTGATCATCGAATTGTAGATGGAGCCACTGCTGCCCAATTCCTGAATACAGTTAAGCAAATGATTGAGAATCCTCTTTCTATGCTTCTCTAGATAAGGATTGATTAGACTTTTAAAGCCTTCTTATAATGAATAGGAAGGCTTTTTTATTTTAGATATGTTCCAGAAAGAAAATCACCGGGTTTACATTATTGCCAAACCCTCTGAGGCGGTCAAAAACAGCATGGGTTTGGCTGAGACTTGAGGATTGTCCCGTCATAACTGCGAACCTTCCCTCAATCAGTTCAACAACACGTGCATTGATTCCTGCTTCAGATGAAATTTGGCTGGCAAGGTTAGTAGCTTCATCCAGGGTAGAAAAAGATGCAATTTGAATTTGATAGGCAAACTCATAATTAGATACAGTTTCCGGTTCATGCCTTATAAAAATATTGGAGGTAACCCCGGCCTCCCGAAACGCATTAAGATTTTGAAGCACACTTTCACGGGTATCATAAGGACCGGCAAGAATGTTAAAAGTATCCCCAACACGGTTCATGTATGCCTGGATTCCAAATTTATCCAGTAGCTCAATGGTATAATTAAGAGCATTAGTTTGGTTTTGAAAAGCACCAAATTGGATTTGGTATTTAATGGCTCCGGGTCTGTCAAGTGTGTTATTATAGCATTGGTGGATAATTCCAAGCCGGGCATTGTTTAATTGTGAAGAAAGCTGATTTTGCAAACGCATGGCCTCTACAAATGAAGTGACTGGCTGAGTACGGATAGAGAATTCACTATTATTGTAGGTAATCTGAAGATCCAAACCACTTCTGCTTTCAAAGTTATCTGCACTTTGGAAAGTTCTGTTTAATGCTGTTTGTCCATCGATTTGAAGAGAATAAACGCAACGTTCGTCTACACGCAGAAAATTGGGCAAAGTGTTTTCTTCAACAGGGGAGGGTAAAATAACAAGTGGCTCTTCATTAACAGGGGCAGGCTCCTCTTCAGAAACAGATGGCGCTTCTGCCTCAGGTTCATCAGGACTTTGCTCTTCCGGTAAATCATCTATTTGTTCATTGATTTGGTTTTGGTCCGCCAGTGTAACAATTGCAGGGGTTTCTGAGATGATAACTTCCTCTTGAATTGGCTGAGCAGGACTCTCGCTCTCTGTTACAAACTCCTGAATTTGGTTTTCTTGCATTATGGCTTCCGTGTTATAGTAAAGCCGAAGTACAACTCGTCTGTTTCGTTCCTTGCTGGCTGCATAGGGGAACCCAAGAGAATCGTATTCAATGATTGGTCGCGAATCAGCATATCCGGATGCTTTCAATCGCTCAGCAGGTATTCCTACCCCCGTAAAATAACGTACTATATTCGAAGCCCTGGCAGTTGAAAGTTCCCAATTGGATGGATAACCAGCGGTTGCAATAGGAACGTTATCGGTATGTCCTTCTACATCGATTTGGAAATCATTATATGTTGTTTGCTGGAAAGCAATTAGAATCCGGTTCAATAAGTTTTCTGAGCCTTCCTGGATAAGGGCTTCTCCTGAAGCATATAAGTTGTCGCTGTTGAATCGAATTCTCAGGTCATTCAAGTCTCGTATTATTTCCAATTCCCCCGCTTCAATTTCGGCATTTAAAAGTTCCACCAATTCTTCCTGGATGTTCTCAATAGGGGTTGTGAAATATTCGGTTTCATCAGAAAGGCGACCAAACAACGTAGAAAGGGAAGTAGTTTTGGTAATTTGAGAAACAGAAAGCAGAATAATGAGGAAGCCCAGTACAATAGTAATTATATCGAGATAGCTAACCTGCCAGCTTTCATCGTCTTCTGCATCAAGTTCTCCTTGCGGGAAAAGCGAATGCTTTGTGCTATGATACTTTTTCTTTTTCAAACCAAACTAGAGCTGGTTTTTAGTTCTGCGCATATGGGCTTGTAACTTATCATAGATTTGAAGAGACGTTTTTTGTTCTTCAATCAGGATTACCCCTTCAAGAATCAGTCGTTCCCTGAAATACTTTAGTGAGGCTATATTATTCATTTTCTTTGCCATTGGAGTGAATACAAAATTCCCGATAAGTATACCATAGAGTGTAGTCATAAGGGCTGCACCCAAACCAGAAAGTAAAGATTCAACCTCGCTGAAACCCGAAAGGATCACAATTAAACCAAAAAGTGTGCCTAGCATCCCAAAAACAGGAGATGTTTTTCCCATACTGGAAATGATTTGATTTACCATCATTTGCCTGGAGTAATTCTCTTCAATGTTTATTTCTCCGAGTTCCCGAAGATCTTCTACCGTGTAATTGGTATCTAATACGGAAAACAGATACCCTTCAAAAGAATCTGCGTATTGTGTGCTAAGATCATTCACTGCTCTGATTTTATCTTGCTTAATCATTTTCTGCCAGTCCATAACGCGCTGAACATCGCTTTCCAGAAGTTCTTCAGTAATATTACTGTGAGAGAATAACAACAGACTTTGCCGGAACGCACTAATCACACTTCGAAAGGGGTAACTGATAAATACACTTGCGCAGATTCCTCCGAATACAATGGCCAGACTCGGAAGATTCAAAAACTCCAAATTCGAAGGGATAAGGTTATATTCAGTAAAACCAATTACGAGTAATGCCCCCCAAATGAGGATTACAAATGAAATCAGAAAAGAAAGAATATTTAGTATAGAAGTACGCATGTTTAGTTAAAAGGCCTTTCTTAGTCGCTCATCAATCAACCCATTATTTTGGAGTTGTTGTATGATATATGGTGATTGTGGTATTGGTACTTCAGGATCCATTTCCAGGGCGCGGCGCCAATGATTTACAAATTCATTGATATATCCAAGCCCGAGGTATATGCTTCCCCGTAAAGCAAGAACATCCGCACTTTCTTTAATTAAGGCTGCTCTGTTAATAAGAAATAAAGCATTTTCATAATCCCCGGCAAAAAAGTTCTGCTGGGCCAGTATATAGTAATTTGTGAGGGTATTAGCTTGTGCCTGATAGTTCGAGTATATCTCGTCTTTATACAAATCTGTAAGTGCATCCAGTAGTTGCTGCGCTTCTTCTTCGGCTTGCTGAATGCTATCAAGTCGGGCTTGTTCTTCTGGTGATGGACCTGTTTGTTCTGCTAACTCAGATTGCTGAACAGCATTGGTTGATCGACAGGAAATAAAAAACAGAATAACAAGAATGGACCCTGTTAATTGGAAAAGTTGTGTATGCTTTCGAAGAATCTTAGCTCGTATTGCCACCTAACCTCCACCATTAGCATTCCTACGAATAGAGTTCATTAACAATACTTTCGCGTATTCAGTATTCTTCGGAGGGGCTTCT
>JAKSCW010000432.1 GCA_022360375.1 Balneolales bacterium | reverse complement strand
CTTGCACCATTTGCTCGCTCAGGGAATCATCCAGGCAACGAACTTCGGATGCATCTGCTTTTTTGAAAATGGTTTCGGCACCTTTCCCGATCGTAGAATCGGTTTCCCGGCGGATGGCATCCCATGATTGATAACCTACCGCTCCAATTCGCAATACATGGCCACCTATTTCGATACCAAAGTGCTTCAGAAACTGGCGGGCAATGGAACAACAAGCTACCCGCATTCCGGTTTCACGTGCGCTGGAGCGTTCAATAACAGGACGAATGTCATCAAAGCGGTATTTTTGGGCACCTACTAAATCGGCATGACCTGGACGGGGAAGTGTAATTTTTTCGATTCCCTTCGCCTCAGTTTCTTTGTTCATAACCACCGGCCAACCGGCTTTGTCTTTTTCAAACGCCCGGTTTTCCATGTAAAGAGCAATTGGACCGGCCATCGTTTTACCAAAGCGAACTCCTGAGCTTATGATAGCGCGATCCTTTTCGAAAGCCATGCGCCCCCCGCGGCCATAGCCTTGTTGCCGCCGGGCCAGGTGAAGTGCAATATCATCTTCTTTTATAGCTAAACCGGCAGGAATTCCTTCTATAATTCCTGTTAAACCGGGGCCGTGAGATTCCCCGGCAGTAAAATATCTGATCATTAAATGTGTTCTATTTTTTCAATTTGGTCAGCACGTTCGGCTGCCGTTCTTTTGTCACCGCATGCTTCGGTTCGGAAGTTATTGATTTTATATACATCGCCTAAAAGCACAAGACTGTCACCTTTTGAGATACTGTCAGTACTTTTCGGGTTGAACGTGATACGCCCATCTTTTGGAATAATGGCAATAACCAGTACTTCATACGTTCCGGGAATATTCAAGTCTGCCAACGTTTTTCCAATCAGGTCAGAATTATCAGCAATAAGGACTTCTTCAAAGGTATGATCCTGAGAATCATCACGTGTTATTTTTTCAATAAACTGCTCTACTCTTGGGCGCAGAATTACATTTGCCATACGATCAGCACCAATATCGTAAGGAGAAATTACTTTATCTGCCCCGGCTCTGAAAATACGTTTTCTGTTGCTGTTCTCATTAGCGCGTACCAGAATGAATAAATCCTTTCTGATTTCCCGGGCTAAAAGCGTAGTAAACACATTGTCTTTATCACTTGAAAGTGTACATACCAACACATTTGCCTTATCAATACCTGCCTTCTTTAAGGTGTCTTCATCCTGGGCATCTCCTTTAATGTACAGGAATTGATCTTCGGCAACGCGCTCAATTCTTTGTTCGTTATTCTCTACAACAACTACTTCCAGCCCGGAATCCCGCAAAACATGGGCTATTCGGTGGCCAATACGGCCATACCCGCAAATGATATAATGTTCTTGTAATTGCATTAGTTTTTTGTTCATAGCCCGGGCTAAGAATAGTTTATTTTCAAAAATTATTTGCGTCATCTGGGATGCTATATAGGAAACAACACCGATTCCTGTCGCAAATATTATCATGGTGAAAATACGACCTTCTGTGGAAAGAGACTGAAGTTCGTTGAATCCGATAGTAGTGATGGTAATAAAGGTCATATAAAGCCCGTCAAAAAAGGACATTCCCTCAAGGATGTGATATCCTAACATTCCTACTATAAAAATTCCCCCCATGAAGAGGGAAGCAATTCCAACACGGCGCAGTGCTGCAGTTTCAACAACCGAGGTGTAAAGCTGTTCGCTCATGCTAATTTATTTGAGAACGCACACTCATTTGAACAACTCCACCAATATCGCTTAATGAATTGCGGCTAATATCCACGATAATCCCTTTAATATGTATCCCGATGCCAATACTGGCGCCTGCTAAATCGAAGTTTTCATTTACTTTTGCCTGCTCGTGTACGTATCTGTTGTAGCCTAATCGCAATTTAAAATTCTCACCTAAATTGGCTTCGCCACCTACAATTACATGGCGAAAAAGATTATCAACAAAATCGGGAGTTTCATTTTCACCAAATACCCTCAAATCCCAATCATTTAAGCGCTGAAGTGTGAGATTAATCTGAAATGGAAAGTTTTCTGGTTTTTTTGAGATGCCTGCTGAAATATCGAAAGGTATATCTTCCCTGGTTCCATTATAAGTGTTGAGCTGATCGCCTAAATTGCGAACGGAAACTCCGGCACTGAACCGCGAATCCACATTCAGATAATACAAGCCCGCACTACCTGTAACAGCACTGGATTTGTACGTGTGGTAAGAGGAATAAATATAGTCGATCCCAACACCTGCGGTAAGCCTGTCTGCCAAACGGGTACTTAAAGCCGTAGATAAAGAAAGATCTCCCGCGTTCAATTCTCCTAAATTGTTGCCAAATTCATCTAATTCGTCCATATCTCCATACCCGGCATAACGGATTCCAAAACCAAGGGTTCCCACGGAAGGTACGTCATAGGCGAAGTTTGCGAATCCAATCCTGGCGTCTGCCAGGTAGTTCACAAAAGTGGCAGAAACAGTTTTAGAAGATTCCGGAGTTAAATAAGCAGGGTTTAGATAGAAAACAGAAGAAGAAGCATTGTACAGGGCTACATGGTTTCCACCCAAAGCGGCAGCTTCGGCAGACGGAGTAATTTCCAGAAATCGGTAAATGGAGGAATTGGAAGTTTGAGCTGAACCGGTTGTTGTTCCCCAAACCAGTACTAAAAAAAGAATTGGGATGATCGATTTAACCATGCATGAAATATGACAATTCGCAAAAATCTTTCGTAATATAAATAACATTAGGCAAGTAAATAGGTGTAATTAACTTGCCCCAGACTGCTTAACTTCGGTGAATGGATTCTATTAAACAATTCGGCCAATATTCGTTACTGCTTTACCAAGCCTTACGTTCTGTAACCGAATTTAGTACTTATCGGAAGAACTTATTTAGCGAATTTGTTAAGATTGGCTACGAATCTATTCCCATTATTTTACTCACCGGTGCGTTTACCGGTGCAGTACTTACCCTTCAAACTGCGTACCAGTTAGATACGGAATTGTTTTCGGTAACTATAGTGGGTTCTATTGTAGGGCAGTCTATTGTTATTGAGCTTGCCGCTGTAATTGGTGGCCTGGTGCTGGCTGGAAAAGTGGGGGCACGTATTTCCACCGAGTTAGGAACCATGCGCGTTTCCGAACAGATAGATGCACTGGAATCCATGGGCTTCAATTCTGTAACCTTTTTAGTGGTTCCCAGAATTATGGCCGGGATTGCCATGTTCCCGGTGTTGTATGTGGCCGCAGCTACTACCGGAATTCTTGGCGGAATTCTGGCAGGAAGCTTAGACGGGATTCTTCCTGCGGCAGAATTTATGCAGGGTGCGCGGCAGTTTTTCTACCCGGAAGATGTGGTATTCGGGGTTGTGAAATCTTTTGTATTCGGTTTTGTAATTACCTCTATTTCCTGCTTTAAGGGGTATTACGCTTTTGGTGGGGCAGAAGGTGTCGGGAACGCAACTACACAAGCCACGGTAATGAGTTGTATATACATCCTGCTGGCAGATTTTGTACTGGCGGCAATACTCTTGTAATATGATTGAAATTCGAAACCTTACTAAAAGCTTTGGAGATAATCTGATCTGGGAGAATGTATCATTCAATATTGAGGATAACGAGACCATTGCGATCATTGGAAAATCAGGAAGCGGTAAATCTGTGTTATTGAAGCATCTGAATGCGTTGTTATATCCTGATTCGGGAGATGTGCTTATTGATGGGGAATGCTTGTTTGAGTTGAGTTATTCTCAGCTACGTAAGACACGGCAACGGTTTGGAATCCTGTTTCAGGGCGGAGCGTTGTTCGATTCTATTAACACATTTGAAAATGTAGCTTTTCCTCTGCGCTATTTTTCAAATCAAACGGAAGAAGAAATTCAGCACAATGTTCAGGAAGCATTGACTATGGTGAATTTGGAGGAAGCAGGGTCTAAGGCAACCTCAGAACTTTCCGGAGGAATGAGAAAGCGGGTAGGTTTGGCAAGGGCCATTATTTTAAAGCCACAATATTTATTATATGATGAACCGACTTCAGGGCTTGATCCGAAAACCTCAGAGGAAATCAATGAACTGATTTTGGAAATGGCGAATAGCATGAACATTACTTCCATTGTGATTACACACGACATGCACAGCGTACTTCGTATTGCCGAAAAAGTAGCTTTTATCGACGAACAAAAACTTAGCTGGCACGGTACTATCGAAGAAATGAAAGTAAGTGAACATCCCCCATTAGTTGATTTTATTACAGCAAGTGAATATCAGATATAAGTATCTTACCGGAATGTGAGGAAAAGAATTTGAAGGAACTAAGCAACGAAGTAAAAATTGGATTAGTCGTATTAGCGGCAATCATAGTAGCATATTTTGGCTTCCGAATTATGCAGGATGAGCCGCTATTTTCTAATGTAAAAATCGTAAACACCAAGTTTGCGAATGTAGATGGCTTACTACGAGGAAGTAGTGTTTACCTGAATGGGTTTAAAGTGGGCAGCGTACGGGAAATGCAGTACATGCCTGAAGTAGACAGTGTTCGTGTGGTATTGAGTATCACTGAGCCTATCGGCATTCCGGTAGGTTCGAAGGCTGTATTGGCAGCCCCGGGTATCATTGGCTCTGCGGTAATAGAAATTGAAAAATCAAACAGTCCTGTATTCATTGATTGGGGCTCCTACATTGAGGGTATTCAGGAGGAAGGACTGTTGAATGCCATTACGGATGAAGGAACAGAAGTGGTGGATTCAGTCCAGGTGACTTTAGAATTGGTGAATGAGTTACTCAGAGGAATGAATGACATTGAGAATAGTTCCGGAAGCCAGATCGAAGCGACTATCAACAATTTTAAAGCCACTACGGATGCGCTCCGGGATGTGGTGGAATCCAGAAAATCAGAAATTGATTCCATCATCATAGCCGCGGAAAACACACTGAGCAACGTTAGTGAACTTAGTGATTCTTCGTTGGCAGACATCGAATCTATGATTGCAAATCTTGAAGCGTTTAGCAACGATTTGGATTCGTTGAGCCAAAACCTTCAAAGCTCAACGAATTCTTTAAACAG
>JAKSCW010000425.1 GCA_022360375.1 Balneolales bacterium | reverse complement strand
TTCATCGAACACGGGGCCATGGGTAGGGGCGGAAAGCATCCGGAAACCTTCATCACCGGTTATGGTCTGGTTCATGGTATTAAAAAAGATCGTGATTAACCAGTTTCTACTCGTGGCTAAAGTGCGTCTACTGGAAATAATTTCGTCATGCCCATCCCCGTCCAGGTCGCCGGTAACAACGTTTTCTCCAATTCCGTCAGATCCGTCTATAACAAAGCCATTACTACCATCCAGTGTGGAGAGTTCAAATTCCGTAACATTGGAGTCCTCAAACCCAAAGATGATGTAAACAGTACCTCTACCATCTGAACTGTAATCAGAATACCTGCTACCTACGATGAGTTCTTCTCTTCCATCTCCATTTAGATCGACGGAAGCAAAATCTGTTCCTGTTTGTTGCTGATTGTCTATTCCTTCAAAGAAGAAACCAGTACCAGTGGTGCTAAACACGGAGGAATCGTCAATTACCGAGGAGAAACCACTACTCTTTCCAAACAGCACATAAGTTTCTCCTATATAAGAATATTCTCCCTTTCTGCCATAGTGATTAGCGTTTACCAGGAATTCATCAAATCCGTCTCCATCAACATCTCCGCTGCCAATGTTTCTACCCAGGTAGTTATACTCAACAGTTCCCCTGACTCTGAACCCATTGGATCCATCCAGGCTGCTAACGTTAAGCGTATCCGGAAAAGCAGTGGATTTACCAAACACAGCATAGCCACGTCCATATTTCCCGCTCCCTTCCGGGGCACCTATAAGTACATCCTCATACCCGTCCCCGTTGATATTTCCCGAGTCCAGATCAAAGCCTAATCGTCCGTTCTCTATGTTTCCCACAATTAGAAACCCGGAATCATCTCCTTGCAGGGAGGAGAGCTGAAGGGTATCAGCAAAGGTACCGGACTGCCCAAACACTACATATACCCGGCCTGTAGCAGTTATGCCGTTATACGATACGTTCGGACTCGCAACAAGGATATCCGCAACAGTATCCCCGTTGATGTCTCCGGTCGCCAACGTTTGATGATCTATGTTTCCTCCTGACAGAATAAAGCCTCCAGTGCCATCTACCGCACTTGTGATTGCGATTTGGGAGGGGAACGGCGAAGTTTTACCAAACACCACATACACCGGGCTGAAAGCAGAACCGCCCTGAGTTCCACCAATGATGATATCATCAATCCCGTCTTTATTTATGTCATCAGAAGCTACTGACTTTCCTAAGTCGGCGCTCCAATGCTTTCCATCTAATACAAACCCGTTTGTCCCATCTATAGAGGACAGGGAGAGGGAAGAATCGAAGCCGGATGAGGAACCAAAAACAACGTAAGTTCGACCAGCAGGAGAAGCATAATCATATGGATTAGCATATGGTGCCCCGATAATAAGATCGTCAAATCCATCCCCGTTTATATCACCCGTAGCTAATGAATATCCAGCATCATCACCTGAACTACCCTCGGTAATGGTAAAACCGTTTTGGCCCCGGAGGGTGGAGGCATCTAACAAACCTTGTGCTTTCACCGATGGGTTGAGTACACATAATGACGCCCCTATTATTGATGCAGCGGCAAGACGCCTGCTTCGTACTAAAAACCGATTACCGGTAATTTTTTTTATGAGGCCCCATACCGGGCGGTTGTGTTCGTCAGTGCCCTCGATCCAGCAGGCCTCCACCCCGGT
>JAKSCW010000431.1 GCA_022360375.1 Balneolales bacterium | reverse complement strand
TATAAACCCCGCGTATGTACCCGTTTTGATCAATCAATAGGAAGTTTTCGGTATGAATAAAGGTTACTTCGCTGGTTTCAAGTCCCAGGTTTTCTTCAGCGAAATAATAGTTTTTGCCTAAATCATAAATTTGATTGCGATCTCCTGTTAAGAGGTGCCATTTTCCGTCGATGACCCCCATGGTGTTTGCAAAGGCACGTAATTGCCGAACTGTATCGAGGGTGGGGGTTACCGAATGGGATAGCAGCAACACCTGGTCATTATCAGCGAATTCATGTTGAACGATGCCCATATTTGTGGTCAATTTCGGGCAGATCCCGGAGCAGCTCGCGAAAAAGAAATCCACAACATAAATCTTTCCTTCTACTTCATCCCGGGTTATGGTTTCTCCCGACTGATTTGTTAAGTTGAATTCGGGAATTCGGTGGAAATCCTCCGGAATTACTCCTTCCTCTTGAAACCAAACCGGAGTGAAACTTGCTTCTTCATAAAAAGGAAGTGCTTTTGCATGCTCTGCTTTTTGGTTGTAAGCAGAACACCCGGCAAGTATCAGGCTTGTGAATACTGTTAGTATTCTTTTACCCATCTATTTGCACCTTTTCTTCTTCCAGTTCAAAACATAGGTTGGCACGTTTCAGGCCAAAAGTTCTTCCATCTTTAGCTTCGTAATTCACATAAAGTTTTCCGTTCTCTCTCCAGGCACGCTGCATACCCACCTCAAGCCCTTGCTCGAGATTCATCTCTTTAAAAAGGGTACCACTTTCATACCACTGGCGGGCTGTTCCATGAATTTTGCCTTGTTCATAGGAAGCTTCGGCCCTCAAATTCCCATTTTGCCACCAGGAACGAACCGGGCCATGAAGTTTATTAGCAGCATAAAATGCTTCATAGCTAAGTGTGCCATCCGGATGCCATCTTTTAAGGGTGCCGTGTCTTTTTCCATACTTATAATGAATCTCTTCAGCCAATTGTCCGGTTTCGTAGAACCGGAGCCCGGTACCGGTAAATAATTCATTTTCAAAAATTACCTCGCCGGTTTCTCTGACAAGCGATAATGATTGATGATCGACGCCTATTTCCGCTACTTCCTTAACACCGAAATGATGTAAAGAAGCTGAGGATAAAAATGAACTGGTGATTACCACAAGAAGATATGTACTAATTGATCGCATTGGGCGTACCTTGATAATTTCCGGGGAAAAGGATGTAATACTGATTCAGGTAAAGCTCGTTCTGAATATGGTAGTGATATTCACCATCCGGATTATGCGGAGTTGGCCCAAAATGCCCCCCGGATTCATCCAAATCTGTTGGATAATTGCCATCATAATCTCTACGGCCATATAGGAAAAATCCGTCCAGCATAATGCCTATTAATGCCCCATCATCCTGGGACCATGCAGTGGGTTCCAGGTGGTAGTGATAGCTTTGCGGCCCTGTATGTGCGCCATTGTAATCCAGTGAAACAGCAGCATTATCTAAAGGTACATTAGGCCCTTCCTGGTCATTATAAATCACAGAACCACTTACTGCTATTCCTATTGCTCCTAAGCCGGTAGCACTTGAATTAGCCGCTAATTGGGGATTTGCAGGAACCCTTAAAGTATACGAACCATTAAAATTATCAATGTATCCCGGAGCCATTGCTGAATAACTTGTAACAGTGGGTTCAACAAATAACGGATGATTGCGAGACCAGTAAGGGGAGGTATGATTAGGTAATCCATTAGTTTCGATTACCACCTCGTTGCCATCTAAATAGATAGTAGTATTGTTTGTATCGAATTCGCCAAAAGCAGCGGATAAGGTGTAATCTGCCGCTTCAATTTCTTCGGCACCGGAGGTGCTTGATTCACAAGCCAGCCAGATAAATCCGGCAATAATCATTAAAAGAGCAAATGGGTTTAAATATTTCATGGCGTCTGCTTTATTACTAGAGGTTATTTTCTAGTATAGACGCGGTTTTTTTAAAAACCCCTCGGGCGGGGAGGAGGTGGGCGCTGATTATTTCTCGGTCCCAACAAAACCAACAACATATCATCTACAATTACACCAAACTTTGCACGCTGTTCAGGCGTGCATATTTCTTTTAGATCTGAAAAGTGGGTATAAGTGAGTTGTAATTTGCGCCCCTCAAATTCTTTTAGTTCTTCCAGCAAGGCCAACTGCTGTTCAATGTCAACGGCTTCATTTTTTAACGAATTGAAATAGGAGGTAGCTGCTTCTTTTTGTTGTCCTTCAATTTCCCGGATAGCTTGCCTGTGTTCCCGGGTAAGTCTGTCAAATTGTTGCATCTGTTCAGTACTAAATTGCAGTTCATTCAGAATTTTATTCTTTAATCCTGCCGGGCTTTCATGCCTTGAAGGTGGTTGCTGCTGAACCGCAGAGGCCGGCTTTTGAAGCATCATAAAGATTAACACCCCATTCATCATCAGCATGATGGCCAAACCCGTGATATATAAGTGTTTCAGTTTCATAATTCGTACAGGTTATAATTTGAAAGGATAGAAGTGTATTCTGTTTGTTCTTCTAACCCGGTTGATTCTGCATCAGAATCATAATTGCTAATTACAAAGATGTTTGTTGTTACCGCAATCAGAATAGCAGCTGCCACCGCAGCTACATGCATCCTGGAAAGCGATTTTTTTTCGATGTTTTGATGAGCTATTTTTTCCTGGATTAACCTGAATGCATCCGCAGGAGGGGTGGCTCGTTCCAACCCTTCAAGACTGCCAATAACCTTATCTTTCCAATTTTCCATAACTAGTTAGACGTTTTATTTGTTGTATTCCCTCGCTCGGGGAAAAATTTTTCCAGTGTTTTACGCAAATTCGCTTTAGCCCTTTGAACAAGGCTTTCAACCGCTTTTCGGGTTATTTCCATAATTTCAGCTACTTGCTGTTGAGATAAACCCTCTACCTGGGTAAGAATGAACGCCGTTTTTTGTTTCTCCGGGAGTTCTTCAATAGCCCGGAATAATAGCTTTGCATTTTCCTGGTTTTCCATGTGTACTCCCGGGTGTACAAAGTCTGCAATATCATGATTGAGTTCATTTGAATTGGGGCGATAGATAGAGAGGAGTCCTTTTCGAAAACGATTCGATTTTTTCCGGGTAAAATCGATGCATTTATTCACCGTAATACGATAAATCCAGGTACTTACCGCAGCAGTGAATTTGAATTTATCAGCGGAATTGTAAATGGTAATGAATACATCCTGAAGAATTTCTTCAGCATCTTCCTCATTCTTAGTATAGCTTATTGCCGGATTGTATACCTTTTTGGAATATGC